>WHST01000068.1 GCA_009379955.1 Streptosporangiales bacterium
CCGGCCGCACGCAGGGCCGTGAGCCACGCCCGGCGGTCGGCCTCGTCGGCGGCGCGTTCCTCGTCGACGGACCTGGTCAGCAGACCCAGCCGGTCGCGCAACTCGACGTGGCCGCCCGTCAGGTACGCCGCCGTCGGCGGCAGGTCGTGGGTCGTGACCGTGGCGAGGCACAGCTCGCGCCAGCGGTCGGCGGGCAGCGGGGTGCGCGCACCGTGCTCGCGTTCGAACCACAGCACCGACGTGCCGAGGATGCCGCGCTCGGCGAGGTACTCGCGCGCGCTGGGTTCGACCGTCCCGAGGTCCTCCCCCACGACGACGGCGCCCGCGCGGTGTGCCTCGAGCGCGAGGATGCCCACCATCGCGTCGTGGTCGTACGACACGTACGTGCCGTCGAACGGTGAGCCGCCCGCGGGGATCCACCACAGCCGGAACAGTCCGACGACGTGGTCGACGCGCACGCCGCCCGCGTGCCGCAGCAGGGCGCGCACCATGTCGCGGTACGGCGCGTAGCTGGCATCCGCGAGGTGGGTCGGGTGCCACGGCGGCTGGCGCCAGTCCTGGCCCTGCTGGTTGAACGCGTCCGGCGGCGCGCCCACCGTGACGCCGGGTGCGAGCACGTCCTGCATCGCCCAGGCGTCGGCCCCGTCGGGGCTCACGCCGACGGCGAGGTCGTGCACGACGCCGAGCGACATCCCGGCGTCGGTCGCGGCGCGCTGCACGCCGGCGAGCTGCTCGTCGAGCAGCCACTGCGACCACCGGTACAGCTCCACGCGGTCCGCGAGCTCCTGGCGGGCCGACGCCACGGCCGCGGAACGCGGGTCGCGCAACGGCTCCGGCCACTCGCGCCAACGCGGGCCGTGGCGTTCGACGAGCGCGCACCACGTCGCGAAGTCGTCCAGCGCCGGGCCCTCGCGCGCGACGAACACCTCGTACACGCGTTGCCGTTCCGCGGCGATCGGGACGCCGTGGACGATCTCGAGCGCACGCGTCTTCATCCGCCAGCAGGAGTCGCGGTCCAGCCCGTCCGCGTCCGCGGCGGCGCGTACCTGCGCACCGAGGGCGTCGACGGCGGCGCGCTCGTCGTCGGGGAGCGCCGCGTACTCGGGGATGTCCTCGACGCGCAGGTACAGCGGGTTCGGGAAGCGTCGCGTGGCGGGGAAGTACGGAGACGGCTCGATCGGCGGGACAGGTGCGGCCGCGTGCAGCGGGTTGACGAGCAGCAGACCCGCGCCCGCCTCGCCGCTCCACGACGCCAGGTCGGCGAGGTCGTGCAGGTCGCCGATGCCCCAGGAACCCTGCGAGCGCACCGAGTACAGCTGCGTCATCAGCCCCCACACACGCCCGTCGACGGGCACGCCGAGGAACGCGGGCGTGACCGCGAGTGGCGCCGTCGTCGTGCCGCCGTCGTGGCGCAGGACGACCTCGTGCCAGCCCAGCGGGAGGTCGGTGGGGAGCTGGAACGTCGCCTCACCGATCGGCACGCCGTCGAGCTCGACCGGCTCGACATGCCGCATCAGCTGCCGCAGGTCGGGGCGTACGGCACCGTCCTCGCACCTGACCTCGATCTCGGCCCGCGTGCCCTCGGGCAGGTGCACGTGGACGTGCGCACCGACCCCCTGCCGCGCGACGACGACCGGCGGCAGCACGCGACGCCACGCCGCGAGCCGGCGTTCGGCGAGCGCGTGTGCCACGGCTTCCGGTGCCGACGCGTCGACGCCGAGCGCGGCCAGCACGGCGACGATGGTGGGCGCGGGGACGGTCACGGGCTCGCGCCGCCAGTCCCAGTAGTGCGTCGCGATGCCGTACGCCTCGGCGAGCTCGGTGACCGCGTCGGGCTGTTCGTCCACCCGGGCAGTCTGCTAAACGGCGCGAACGTCGCGCAGCCGGGTCGTCAGCAGCAGCGACACGAGCGGGAACGCGACCAGGACCGTGAGCGCGACGCGCAGGTCGTACGCGTCGGCGAGCATGCCGAACAGCGGCGCCGCGAGGCCGCCGATGCTCATCGCGAGGCCGAGCGTCACGCCGCTCGCGGTGCCGACCCGGTGCGGCAGGTACTCCTGTCCCAGCGTCACCTGCACGGCGAACGGCAGGAAGCTCGCGAGCCCGAGCACCGCGACGACGACGAACGCGACCGACAGGTTCGGCGCGAGCACCAGCCCGAGCACGCAGGGAGCGGCCGCCAGGTAGCCGATCCGCAGCGTGCGCACCCGGCCGAAGCGGTCGGCGAGCGCACCGCCGATGAGGGCACCGACCGAGCCGGACGCGATGAACGTCGCCAGCGCGACGGAGCCGACCGCCGTCGAGGCGCCGAGCTCGTGGATGAGGTAGAGCGCGACGAACGAGAGGAGGCCGAAGTACAGGATCGAGCGTGCGATCACCGCGCTGGTGAGGAAGCCGAAGCTGCGCCAGTCGTCGCGCCGGTCGACCGCCGGCGGGGGCTTGCGCGGGCCCGCCCGCAGCCGACGTCGTCGCAGCCACAGCAGCGCGGGTACCAGGACCGCGGCCGCGCAGGCGGCGGGAATCGCGAGCAGCGGCGTGGCCGTCACGCCGAACGTGCCGAGCACGGGTGCAACGAGCAGCGGCGCCGACGCGATGCCGACGATGCCGGCGACGGAGAAGTAGCTCATCCCCCGTGCCGTGCCGCCGCTCGCGATCCTGGCCGAACGCGCGGCCTCCGGGTGGTACGCCGCGACCCCGATGCCGGACAGCGCGATCGCCGCCCAGGTGAACGCGTACGCCTCGCCGACACCGGCCAGGCCGATCCCCGCTCCCGCCACGAGCGGCCCGGCGGCGATGAGCCACGGCATCGGCCGGCGGTCGGTCAGCGCGCCGAACACCGGCTGCACGAGGCTGGACAGCAGTGTCGCGGCGAGCGTGATGCCGGTGACCGCGGCGTAGCTGTAGTCGCGGGCGATGACGAGGAACGGCAGCATCGCGGGCACCGCGCCCTGGTGGAAGTCGACCGCCACGTGGCTGCCGACGATCAGGGCGAGCGACGACCGGTGGACGCGGGGACGGCCGTTCTCGGTGCTCGCTTCTCCCTCTCGCGCGCCTCCTCGCTCCCCTCCGGCAGACGCCGCGGAGATCTCAGGGGTGGTGCGGCGGACTTCGCGGCCTCTACCTCCGGCTCGCTCCTCAGCTCCTGCGCTCACCCCCCGATCCTCGCGCATCGCCGCCGCCCGCCGAGTACGGCGTGAAGGTGCCCTTCACCACACCCTGCCGTGGTGAGGGTGCCCTTCACGACGTCGGAGGGCGCGCCGCCCCTAGGACGCGACGCTGCCGACGGCCGGGGCCCACGGCACGAGGTAGGGCTCCCACGACGGGTCGCGGCGTACGTATCCGACGAGCAGCGCGACCGTGCCCGCGGGCGCCTTCGGCTGCCTGGGTAACGACCAGCCGATCTCGGCGAGCAGCCGGTCGGCCTTGGCGTGGTTACAGCGGCGGCATGCGGCGACGACGTTGGACCAGACGTGGCGCCCGCCGCGCGACCGCGGCACGACGTGGTCGATGGTCTCGGCCCTGCCGTCGCAGTACACGCAGTGGTGCGCGTCGCGCTGGAGCACGGCACGCCTGCTCAGCGGCACCCCCCGGCGGTAGGGCACGCGAACGTACCGGCTGAGCAGCACCACGGTGGGCGCGGGCACGTCGAGCCGCTCGGAGTGGAGGGTCTCCTCACCCGTCGCGAGGATCGTCGCCTTCTCGGCCAGGACGAGGATGACGGCACGACGGAGCGGGACGACGCACAGCGGCTCGTACGTCGCGTTGAGCACCAGGGCGTGGGCCACCTGTCCACCTCCGGCCTCAAGTTTGCCCAATGTCGAGGCGAAACGGCTACGAAGAAACGCGGAACGTGGCGTTACGTCGCTGTTATCTCCTCCAGGCGGCCGCCCGCCAGGTGCCGGATTCCGTCCAATTCGGCCAGGTCCCCGGTGCGGTGGGTGAGCAGGAGCACCGTACGGCCGGTCGTCGCCGCGAGCAGGTCGTGCATGAGGGCGTCGGCGGTGGGTTCGTCCAGGTGCTCGGCCGGTTCGTCGAGCACGACCACGGGCTTGCCGGCCAGCAGCACCCGAGCGAGGGCGAGCCGCTGCCGCTCCCCACCGGACAGCCGGTCGCCGTGCTCGCCGACGCGGGTGTCCATGCCGGCCGGCAGGCTCGCCACCCAGTCGCCGAGCCGCGCGGACGTGAGGGCCGTACGGACCTCGGTGTCGGTGGCGTCCGGCCTGGCCAGCCGGACGTTCTCCGCGATCGTCGAGTCGAAGACGTGGGCGTCCTGGGCGCACAGCCCCACGACGCCGCGCGGATCGTCCGCGCCGTTCGCGCCGGCCTCGACGCCGCCGACCAGGACGCGACCCGCCTCCGGCCGGAGCTGTCCCGTCACCAGGGTGGCGAGCGTGCTCTTGCCCGACCCGCTGGCCCCGACGACCGCGACCCGGTGGCCCGCGGGCACGCGGAGGTCGACGCCGGCGAGCACGTCGGTGTCGGCATCCGGCCAGCGACAGGTCACCCGTTCGACGCGGATGTCGTACGGCGGGCGCGGCGCCGTCCCGGCGGAGGCGGCCGGCGGTTCCGCGAGTACGGCGCGGACCCGGCGCAGCGACACTCGCGCGCGCAGCCCCTGCTGCACGGCGTCGGGCAGCGTCCCGAGCACGTCGAGCAGGGCCAGCGGCACCAGCGCGAGCACCGCGAGGTACGTGCCGTCGAGCCGGCCGTCCCGCACTGCTGCGACGCCGGACCCGAGTGCGGCACAGCAGGCGAGACCGGTGGCGGCGACGACCAGGGCGTTGCCGAGCCCCGTCGTGCGCGCCGCGCGCCGCTCCGCCGCACGGAGCCGCGTGTCGTGGCGTTCGAACGCCTCGAGCCCGTACGGGCCCGCGGTCGCGCCGTACGCGACGAGGTCGGGCAGGCCGTGTAGCAGCCGGGTCGTCGCGGCGGCGAGGCGCGCGCGTTCCGGCGGGATCGACGCGGCCGCGCGGCCGACCCGGTGGACGGCGAGCGCCGGCACCGCGAGGACGACGACGCCGGCGGCGACGCCCAGCGATACGGCTGCCGCCGGCAGCAGCGCGCCGACCGCGAGCACCGCGCCGCCGGAGACGAGGACGGCACCGGCGAGCGGCAGCCCCGACCGCAGCAGCAGGTCGAGCACGGCGTCGACATCGTCGACCAGGCGGCCGCTCCCGTAGGCGCCGAGCCGCTCCGGCGCCATCGCGGCGAGCCGCGCGTACGCACGCGACCGCAGCCGGCCGAGCACATCGAACGCGGCGTCATGGCCGACGAGGCGTTCGGCGTACGTGCACACGGCGCGGCCGATGCCGAATGCCCGCACCGCCACCACCGCGACCATCAGCAGCAGCACCGGCGGCCGCTCCGCGGCCCTGGCGATCAGCCACCCCGACGTCGCGAGCAGCCCCACCCCCGCGCCGGCCGCACCCACCCCCAGCACCAGCGCGACCCCGAACCGCACGCCGACCCACCTCCGCGACTTCACATGGCACTACCTGGTCGAATGCCGGATTCGCCCCGGTTCGCACCCGGTAGTGCCATGTCAAGTGCGAGATCGCCCGGTAGTGCCATGTGAAGTGGCACCACCGGCGGTACGAGGGTGCCGAGGGTGACGGTGCGGTCGGCGGCGTCCAGCACCGCGGGGCGGTGGGCGACGACGAGGGTGGTGACGCCGCGGCGGCGCAGGGCGTGCAGGACGGCGGCCTCGGTGCCGGCGTCGAGGCCGGCCGTCGGCTCGTCCAGCAGGAGCAGGTCCGGCCGCCTGACCAGGGCCCTGGCGATCGCGACGCGGCGGGCCTGGCCGGCCGACAGGCGGCCACCGCCGTCGCCGACCGGCACCTCGGGAGCGAGCTCCGCCGCTCGCGCTTCCCGCAGGGCGGCCAGGACGTCGGCGTCGGCGGCGGACGGCACGCCGAGCCGGACGTTGTCGGCGACCGTGCCGGCGACCAGCGACGGGCGTTGCGGCACCCAGCCGACCCGGCCACGCCACGCCTCGATGTCGAGGTCACCGAGGTCGGCGTCGCCGAGCCGTACCCGGCCCGAGTCGGGCGTACGGAAGCCGAGCAGCACCGACAGCAGCGTCGACTTCCCGCAGCCGCTCGGCCCGGTGAGCGCCACGATCTCGCCGGGACGCACCTCGAACGACGCGCCGTCGACGGCCGGCGCCGCCCTGTCGTCCACGCGAACGGTGACGCCCTCGACCCGCAGCACCGCCGTGCGCAGGTCGGGCACCGGCCGCGTTCCCCGCGCCGGCAGCGGCGTCTCGAGCACCGCGAACACCTGCTCGGCGGCGGCGAGACCGTCGACGCTCGCGTGGAAGTGCGCGCCCACGCGCCGCAGCGGCAGGTACGCCTCCGGCGCGAGCAGCAGCACCAGCAGCCCGGTCGCGAGGTCGAGCCGGCCCTCGACGACCCGCAGTCCCACGCCCACGGCCACCAGCGCGACCGACAGCGTCGTCAGGAGTTCCAGCACCAGCGCGGAGAGGAACGCCGACCGCAGCGCGCCGAGCGACTCCCGCCGGTACGTCTCGGTCACCCGGCGCACGGCCGCGGCCTGTGCCCGCGCGCGGCCGAAGACGCGCAGCGTCGGCAGCCCCACGACGACGTCGGCGAAGTGGTGCGCGAGCACCGCGAGCGCGCGCCATCGCCGCGCGCTGCGTCGCTGCGTCGTGAGGCCGACCAGCGCCATGAACACCGGCACGAGCGGCAGCGTCACCGCCACGATCACCGCGCTCACCGGGTCGGCGCCGAGCAGCCGCGCGAGGACGAGCACCGGCACCGTGACCGCGAGCACGAGCTGCGGCAGGTACCGGGCGAAGTACGCGTCGAGCGCGTCGACGCCACGCACCGCGAGTGCCGTCAGCGCGCCGCTGCGCTGCCCCGTCAGCCACGTCGGCCCGAGCGCCACGACATGGGCGAGCAGCCGTCGCCGCAGCGTCGACTTCACCCGCGCCGCTGCCTCGTACGCGACGGTCTCCTGCAGCCAGCCGAGCGCCGCACGCGCGAACGTCACCGCCGCGAGCAGCACGAGCGTCCAGCGGACGTCGGCAGGGCCCGCGCCACCGAGGAACGCCCGGCTCACGACGTCCGCGAGCAGCCCGGCCTGCAGGAGCAGCAGCACGCCGGTCGCGGTGCCGATGCCGGCGCAGCCGGCGAGGTACGGCACCGTCGCCCGCGCGTACCGCAGCAGCCGCGGGTCCAGGGGCCTCACGGCGCCACCACCCGGCGCCGGAACACCCAGTAGCTCCAGCCCTGGTACGCGAGCACGAACGGCAGCAGGATCCCGGCGACGACCGTCATCGTGCGCAGCGCGTACGGACTCGCGACCGTGCTCTCGACGGTCAGCGTCCACCCGGGGTCGAGCGTCGACGGCACCACGGCAGGGAACAGCGCGACGAACACGGTGACGACGGTGAGCGCGATCCCCAGCGCGGTGCCCGCGAACGCCCATCCGTCCCGCCGGCGCCACACCGCGACGAGCGCCGCCGCGACCGCGAGCACCGCGCCCACGCCTGTCACCGCGGACACCACGTCACCGCGCGCGAGCTGCACGTACGCGAGGAACGCGACCACCGCGACGACGGCGACCGGACCGGCGAGGCGTGCGGTACGCAGCGCCCGCACCTGCAGCACGCCGGTCGTGCGCAGCGCGAGGAAGACGGCGCCATGGAAGGCGCACAGGCCGAGGAGTGCGACCGCACCACTGAGTCCCGGCCAGCCGTCGACGACCACGGGCCCGCCGGCGTACGTGCCACGGGCGTCGACCGGAAGCCCCTGGACGAGGGTGCCGAGCACCGCACCCCAGACCACCGCGGGCACGAACGACCCCACCGCGACGGCCGCGTCGCACCGCCGGTGCCAGCGGACGTCGTCGCGCTTGCCGCGGAACTCCAGCGCCACGCCACGACCGACGAGCGCGACGAGCACGGCGAGCGCCGGCAGGTAGAACGCGCTGAACAGCGCCGCGTACCACTGCGGGAACACCGCGAACGGCAGCCCCACGGCGACCACGAGCCAGACCTCGTTGCCGTCCCACACCGGGCCGATCGTGCGCAGCACCGCCTGCCGCTGACCGTCCGTGCGGCCGACGAACGGCGACAGCATGCCGACGCCGAAGTCGAAGCCCTCGAGCACCAGGTAGCCGACCCAGAAGAACGCGACCACCGCGAACCACACGACGGGAATGTCCACCGATCCCCCTCAGTACGACAGGGCCAGGGGCGCGTCGGCGTCCGGCCCGTCGCCGCTGTCGGCGTCGGCGTCGACCGGTGGCGCGCCCTTGCGTGCCAGCCTCGCGAGCAGGCCGACCTCGACCACCGCGAGCACGGCGTAGACCGCGGCGAACGCCACGAGCGAGACCACGACCTCCGAGGCCGTCGTGCCCGGCGAGACGCCGTCGGCGGTACGGAACAGGCCGAACGCCAGCCACGGCTGCCGACCGGTCTCGGTGAACACCCAGCCCGCGCTGTTCGCCAGCAGCGGCAGCAGCGGCAGGGTGAGTGCGGCACGCGCGACCCACCGGTCGCCCCTGGCGGAACGCCGGCGCCGGCGGCCGCGACCGCGGCCGTCCCAGCGGCGGAGCAGCAGCAGGCCGGCGAGCGACGCGACGACCGCGGTCATGCCGAAGCCGATCATCAGCCGGAAGTTCCAGTACGTCGCAGGCACGTTCGGCAGGTAGTCGCCCGGGCCGTACGTCGCGACGTACTCGCGCTGCACGTCGTCGATCCCCTCGACCGTGCCGTCCAGGCGTCCGGTGGCGAGGAACGAGGAGACGTACGGCACCCGCAGGCTCCAGATCTCCTCGCGCCCGTCGAGCGTGCCGATCGTGAACACGCTGAACGACGCCGGTGCCGACGTCTCGTAGATCGCCTCGGCGGCGGCCATCTTCATCGGCTGCCGCTCCGACATCACCTTGCCCTGCATGTCACCGCTGACGGCGACACCGATGCCGGCGACGAGGACGACGGCGCACGCGGCCCGCGCGGCGATGCGGAACACGCCGACCTGATTGCGCCGCGCGAGGTGCCAGAACGAGATGCCCGCGACGAGCGCTCCGGCGGTGACGAAGCTCGCGGCCGCGGTGTGCGCGTACGCGACCACCGCCATCTCGCTGGTGAGGACGGCCACGAAGTCGGTGAGCGTCGCCCGGCCGGTCTCCGGGTCGATCGCGAAGCCGACCGGGTGCTGCATCCACGAGTTCGCCGCGAGGATCACGTACGCGGACAGCTGGGTGCCGATCGCGACGGCCCACATGCAGCCGAGGTGGACGCGCGCGGGCAACCGGTCCCAGCCGAAGATCCACAGGCCGAGGAACGTCGACTCGAGGAAGAACGCGAGCAGCGCCTCCAGCGCGAGCGGCACGCCGAGCACCTCGCCGACGAACACCGAGAACGCGCTCCAGTTCATGCCGAACTGCAGCTCCTGCACCAGGCCGGTGGGCACGCCGACGGCGAAGTTGACCACGAGCAGGCCGCCGAAGAACCGCGTCAGCCGCAGGTAGCGGTCGTCCCCCGTCCGCAGCCACGCGGTCTGGAAGCCCGCGACGATCGCAGAGAGTCCCATGCTCAGCGGGACGAAGAGGAAGTGGTAGACGGTCGTCATCCCGAACTGCAAGCGGGCCAGGTCGAGCACGTCCACGGCCGCCTCCTCGCTATCTACGACGTTCCGTAGTAGATACTACGAGACGTAGTACGACACGTCGTCGTAAGATGGCTCACATGGCACCCACACTCGGCGACCTGGAGCGCGAGGTCATGGAGCACCTCTGGCGCGCCGAGGAGCCGCGAACGGTCCGCGCCGTCCACGCCGCACTCGCGGCCGACCGCGAGATCGCCTACACGACCGTGATGACCGTGCTCGACCGGCTGAGCAGGAAGCAGCTCGTCCGCCGCGTCCGCGACGGCAAGGCGTACCTCTACGAGCCGGTGGGCACCAGGGAGCAGCTCGTCGCCGACCTCATGCACGACGCGCTCTCCGGCGCGGGCGACCGGTCCGCCGCGCTCGTCAGGTTCGTCGGCGGCGTCAGCGCCGACGAGGCCGCCGCCCTGCGCACCGCCCTCACCGACCTCGAGCGACGACAGCCCCCGTGACAGTGTTTCCCGCCTGCCTCCTCCGCTCCGCTCCTCGCTCACTGACGACGGACACGCCGCTCGCTGCGCACGTTCTCGCTACGATGCTCGCTTCGGAGGCCGGCTCGTGAGCGCCTACACGCCCGTCGCGCTCGGGCTGCTCGCGCTCGTCCTCACCGGACCGGCGCCGGCCGCGCTCGCCCGCGCGACGTGGCCGCACCGCGTGCCGCGGGCGGCGGCCGTGCTGTGGCAGTCGCTCGCGACCGCCGCGGTGCTCTCGGCACTCGGCGCCGGGCTGGCGACGGCGACGGGTCTGCTCGTCCGGCCGGTCGGCGTCGTGGAGCTGGTCGGGCACGTGAGCGTTCTCGTGCTCACGATCCTCGTCGCCGTACGGCTCGGCCTCGCCGTCGTCGCATTCGCCGTCCGCACCCGCGCCCGCCGGCGGCGCCACCGCGAGCTCGTCGACCTGCTCGCCGACCGCGACGGCCTCGAACCCGGCCTGCGCATCCTCGCCGAGACGACACCCGTCGCCTACTGCCTGCCGTCGGCGCGCGACGCCCGCGTCGTGCTGTCGGCCGGTGCGCTCGACCGCCTCGACGCCGACGAGCTCGGCGCCGTCATCGCGCACGAGAAGGCCCACCTGCGGGCGCGCCACGACCTCGTGCTCGAGGCGTTCGGCGCGCTCCGCACGGCGTTCCCCCGCTTCGTCCGCAGCCGCACCGCGCTGGAGCAGAACCGCATCCTCGTCGAGATGCTCGCCGATGACGCCGCGCGCCGGCGGGTGGGTGCTGCTCCGCTCGCCAGGGCACTGGTCAAGCTCGCCGGCACGCCCGTCCCCGCCGCGGCGCTCGCGGCGTCTCACCAGGCGACCCTGCTGCGGGTCAGGCGCCTGGCCGAGCCGCCCGGCAGGCACCTGCTGCTGACCGCCTCCACCTACGCCGTCGCGGTCGCGCTCGTGGTCGTGCCGACCGTGTTCGTCGCCGTGCCATGGCTGCTCCGCGTCGTCGACGCCGTGAGCTGACGGCGCCGACGCGACGTGAGCCTGCGGCCCACGAGCACCCGCTATCCTCCGAACGTGACGGTGGGTGACAACACGGCGTTCGCACGCCTTCTCGCGTCCGCGCGGCAGCGCGCGGGCCTCACCCAGGAGGAGCTCGCGGCACGCTCCGGCACGAGCGTGCGGACGGTGAGCAACCTCGAACGCGGCAGCGTCCGCCGTCCCCACGCCGACACCGTCAAGCGGCTCGCCGTGGCACTCGGCCTCACCGGCACGGCCGCGGCGTCCTTCATCGGCGTCGCACGCGGCCACTCGCTCGCCCCACCGGTCACCGTCTCACCCGTCGAGGCGGCACACCCACCCGCGCAGCTCCCCGCCGACCTCGCCGACTTCACCGGACGCGAGGAGACGGTGCGCCACGTCATCGGCCTGCTGACCGAGGAGCATCCGTCCGCGCCGCGCGTGGTCGCGGTGGTCGGGGCGGGCGGCACCGGCAAGAGCAGCCTGGCGACGCGCGTCGCGACCCGCATCCGCGACGGGTTCCCCGACGGCCAGCTCGTCGCCGAGCTGCACGGCGCCACCGCCCAGCCGGCCCGTGCCGAGGACGTCCTGACCGCGCTCCTGCACAGCCTCGGCGTCACGGCGCCGAACGTGCCCCCCAGCCTGGAGGAACGCGCGGCGATGTACCGCTCGCTGCTCGACAGGCGTCGCGTGCTCGTCGTGCTCGACGACGCCCGCGACGCCGCCCAGGTCCGTCCGCTCCTGCCCGCGTCGCCGGGCTGCGCCGTCATCGCCACGAGCCGCAGGTCGCTGTCCGAGCTGCCGGTGCCGCATGTCGAGCTGCCCGCGCTCGACCGCGCCGAGGCACGCGAGCTGTTCACCCGCATCGTCGGCGCGGAACGCGCCCGCGAAGAGCCCGACGCCGCCTCGGCCGTCGTCGACGCCTGCGGCGGGCTGCCGCTCGCGCTGCGCATCGCCGGGAGCCGGCTCGTCGCGCGCCCTGGCTGGACGATCGCGAGCCTCGCCGAACGCCTCACCGACTCGCGCAGGCGACTCGACGAGCTGAGGGTCGGCGACCTCCGCGTCCGCAGCAGCTTCGCGGTCAGCTACCACGCGCTGTCCGGCGAGACCGCGCGGGCGTTCCGGCTGCTCGGTGTCCTCGATCATCCGGAGTGCGGGCTCGCGCCCGCCGCCGCGTTGCTCGACACCTCGGCGGAGGACGCCGAGCGCGTGCTCGACGAGCTCGTCGACGTCCACCTCCTCGACTCACCGCAGCCGGAGCGGTACCGCCTCCACGACCTGCTGCACGGCTTCGCACGCGAGCTCGCCGACGACGAGCTCGCCCGGCACGAGCATGTGGCGGCGGTGCGGCGCGCGCTGGAGTACGCGGTCGACACGGCTCTCGACGCCGCGGCCGTCCTGCACCCGGCAGAGGCGGACGACGACAGGGCCGGCCGCGCGAACGGGTTCGGCGACGTGACGTCGGCGCTCGCCTGGCTCGAGCGGACGACCGAGGAGCTGACCGCTCTGGCCGAGCAGGCGGCGGCGATGCCCGAGCTCCCGCCCGAGACGTCGGCACACCTGCTCGCCGCGATCGCCCACGGCAAGTACGCGACCGGCGACTGGCCCACGATCGAGCACCTCGCCAGGAGGATCCTCCGTGACGTCGACGAGGCACGTGACCCCGCACTCGTGGCGCGTGCGCACGCCCTCCTCGCCCGAGCGCTCACGTCGGTCCACCGCGCCGACGAGGCCGAGCCGCACCACGAGCGTGCACTCGCGGGCTTCCGCGCGCTCGGCCTGCGCGTCCACGAGGCCAGCACGCTCCAGAACGTCGGCGTACGGCTCACCAGGCAGCGCAGGCCCGAGGACTCGCTCCACGTCCTCGACGAGGCGCTGCGGATCTGGACCGAGCTCGACCACCACGCCGGGCGAGCCTGGTGCATCTGGACCGCGGGCACGATCACCAGCTTCCTGCACCACTCCGACGAGGCGCGCGAACAGCTGGAGCAGAGCCTCGCGCTCTTCCGCGCCGCGGGCGACAAGCGCGGGGAGTCCGTCGCCCTCAACAACATCGGGCACAACGACATCCTCGGCGGCCGGCCGGAGCAGGCACTCGTGTACCTGACCGAGAGCCTGGCGCTCTCCCGGCAGCTCGGCAACCGCGACAACGAGGCCGAGGTGCTCGACAGCTTCGGCGAGGCCTACGCCGCGGCCGCCGAGTGGGACCTCGCCAGGCACCACTACGAGCTGGCGCTCGCGCTCCGCATCGAGACGAGGGACAGGCACGGCGAGGCACGCGTCCTCACCCAGCTCGGCAGCGTCCTCTCGGCCCTCGGTGACACCGAGCAGGCCCGCGACACCTGGACGGCCGCGCTGCGCATCTTCGAGGACATGGGCACGCCGGCGGCGGCCGACGTCCGCACCCTGCTCAGTGGCGAGGCGCACGGCCTGTGGCTGACCGAGTTCGGCCTGCAGTCGCACGGTGAGTCCGTGTCCTGACGGGCTTCCGCTACGGTCGTGCCCGTGCCCGGGGACGAGACGTTCGGCAGCCTGCTCGCCCGGACCCGCCGGCAGGCCGGCCTGACGCAGGAGGAACTCGCCGCTCGTGCGGGCACCAGCGTGCGCGCGGTGCGCAACATCGAACGCGGTGCCGTCCGCCGACCACACCTGCACACGGTGCGCGTCCTCGCCAAGGCGCTCGCGCTGCGCGACGACGACACGGCGTACTTCGTCGCTCGGGCACGTGGACAGGTGCCCGCCCACCCGGCACGGCCGGTCGCCGGCGTCGTCCCCGCGCAGCTCCCCGCCGACCTCGCCGACTTCACCGGTCGCCCCGGGACGGTCGCCGACGCCGTGGCGCTGCTGACCGGACGGGACGAGCCGGGCACGCCCGTCCTGGCCGTCGCCGGGTCCGGAGGCAGCGGCAAGAGCGCCCTCGCCGTCCACGTCGCGCACCGGGCGAGGACGTCGTACCCGGACGGGCAGCTCTACGTGGGCCTGCGCGGGGCGTCGGAACGTCCGGTCGATCCCGGCGACGCGCTCGCCACCCTGCTCGCCGGGCTCGGCGTCGGCGGCGCGTCCCTCCCCACGTCGACGACGGAACGTGCCGCCGTCCTCCGTTCCCTGCTCGCCGACAAGCGCATGCTGCTCGTGGTCGACGACGCTCGCGACGCCGCCCAGGTGCGCCCGTTGCTGCCCGGCGCGGGCGGCTGCGCCGTCCTGGTCACGAGTCGCCGATCCCTCGTCGAGCTGACGCCGACCCGGCACATCGAGCTCACCCCTCTCGACCACGACGAGGGCGTGGCCCTCTTCACCGGGATCATCGGAGCCTCGCGTGCCGGCGGCGAGCCGGACGCGACCGCGACCGTCGTCCGTACCTGCGGCGGCCTCCCGCTCGCGATCCGGCTCGCGGCCGGGCGGCTCGCCGCGCGTCCCCGCTGGACCGTCACGAGCCTCGCCGACCGGCTCGCCGACTCCAGGCACCGGCTCGACGAGCTGCGGGCCGGCGACCTCCAGGTGCGCAGCAGCTTCGAGCTCAGCTACCGGAACCTGTCGAACGACGTCGCCCACGCGTTCCGCACACTCGGTGTGCTCGACCATCCGGCGTACGCCCTCGACCTCGCCGCCGCGCTGATCGGCCGTCCCGTCGACGTGGCGGAGAAGCTCCTCGACGAGCTCGTCGACGTCCACCTCCTCGACTCACCGGCGCCGGGACGCTACCGGCTGCACGACCTCCTGCACTCGTTCGCGCGGGAGCTCGCGGCGGACCAGGACTCCGCCGACGTCCGCACGGCGTCGCTGGCGCGAGCACTCGACCACGCGACGGCCGCGACGGTCGACGCCACGGCAGCGCTGCGCCCGTACCTGACCGAGCACGAGGACACGTCGGAGCGCTTCGCGCTGTCCGAGCACGCCATGGCGTGGTACGCCGAGAGCTGGGACGAGCTGTCGTCGCTCGCGCGCCAGGCGGTCGAGCGGCCGGCGCTCGACCGCCACCAGGTCGCACGGCTGCTGGCCGAGCTCGCCGAGAGCCGCTCGGTCGCCGGTCGCTGGCAGCTCTTCGAGGAGTTCGCCCGCGCCGGCCTCGCCCTCGCGGTCGAGAGCGGTGACGAGGCCGCGATGACCCGCGCGCACCTGCAGCTCGGCTGGGCGCTCACCAACCGGGGAGCCACGACCGAGGCGGCTCCGCACCAGGAGGAGGCGCTCGCCGGCAGCCGGCAGCTCGGCCTGCGCGCCCTCGAGGCCAACGCGCTCGTCGGCATCAGCGACCGGCTGCTCCACGACCGCGATCTCGACGAGGCGTTGCGCCGCTCGGAGGAGGCGCGGGCGATCTGGCACGACCTCGGTCACGGGAGCGGCGAGGCGCTCGCGCTCGAGCACCTCGCCAAGGCACTCGACCGCGCCGGCAGGTACGACGAGGCCGTCGCGCGGCTCGAACGCGGGGTGGCGCTCGTCCGGCGGCGGGGCGACCGCCGCACCGAGGCGTTCCAGCTGAACAGCCTCGCGTACTGCTACATCGGACTCGACCGCCCCGCCGACGCGATCGAGCCCGCCACGCGGTGCGTCGAGATCGGCCGCGCGATCGGGCACGCCAACCTTGAGGGCGCCGCGCTCGACACGCTCGCCGAGGCGTACGCCGTCATCGGCGAGCTCGAGCTCGCCCGGCAGCACTTCGAGAACGCCCTCGACCGCCTCGTCGCGCCGCGCGGTCGCGGCAAGGAGGCGACGCTGATCGGGCTCGGCCACGTCCTGCACGCCCTCGGCGACACCGCGGGCGCGAAGGACCGCTGGCGGGAGGCGCTGGCCCAGTACGACGGCGACGAACCACAGGTGGCCGACCTTTACCGCCTCCTCGCCGACCCCGACGCCGAGGTCACCATGGACCGGCCGCGCCGGCCGCGTACCTCGTAGGGTGGCGGGCGTGACGCCACCTTCCCGCCCCGTGTACCCGCACGCCGAACGCCTCGACCTCGTCGACGACCTGCACGGTCACCGGGTCCCCGACCCGTATCGCTGGCTCGAGGACGCCGGATCGCAGCAGACCAAGACCTGGGCCGCCGACCAGGACGCGCTGTGGCAGGCCGCCGCGGCCGAGCTGCCGAACCGGGAGGCGTTCCACGAGCTGCTCACCGCCCTGCTGCGCACGGGCACCGTCTCGGCGCCGGTCTGGCGCGGCGACCGCGCGTTCTTCCTGCGCCGCGAACCGGACCAGGAGCACGCGGTCCTGCTCGTCCGCGAACCCGACGGCACCGAACGCGCCCTCGTCGACCCCGGCGCGCTCGACCCGTCGGGCACCACCACCCTCGACAGCTGGCAGCCGGACAAGGAGGGACGGCTCGTCGCCGTCCAGATCTCCACCGGCGGCGACGAGGAGTCGGTGCTGACCATCCTCGACGCGACGTCGGGCGAGACCGTCGACGGGCCGATCGACCGGTGTCGCTACTCGACGATCGGCTGGCTGCCGGACGGTGCGGCGTTCTACTACGTCAGGCGGCTGCCGCCCGACGCCGTCCCTGACGGCGAGGAGCAGTACCACCGGCGCGTCTACCTGCATCGCGTCGGCACATCGCCCGACGACGACGCGCTGGTGTTCGGCGACGGGGCGGAGAAGACCACGTACTTCGCCGCCGGCGTGAGCTGGGACGGGCGCTGGCTGACCGTCAGCGCCTCGCGCGGCACGGAGCCGCGCAACGACCTGTGGCTCGCCGACCTGCGGGCGGGCGCGGCGCGGGAGCCCGAGCTGCGTCCGGTCCAGGTCGGCGTCGAGGCGCAGACGAGCGTCCACGTCGGCAGGGACGGGCGGATGTACGTCTTCACCGACCGCGACGCACCGCGGCACCGCATCTGCGTGACCGACCCGGCGACGCCGGCGTACGAGACCTGGCGCGACCTCGTCGTCGCCGACCCCGAGGCGGTGCTGAGCGGCTACACGATCCTCGACGGACCCGACGCGCCCCGACCGGTCCTGCTCGCGTCCTGGACCAGGCACGCGGTCGGCGAGCTGACCGTGCACGACCTCGCCACCGGCGAGCGCCTCGCGGCGGTCGACCTGCCGGGCCTCGGTACGACCGGCGCGCTGCGCGCACGTCCCGAGGGCGGGCACGAGGCGTGGTTCGGCTACACCGACTGGACCACGCCCGCGACGGTGTTCCACTACGACGCGCGCTCGAGTGCCGTCACCACGTGGGCGACGGTGCCGGGCGCGGTCGACGTCCCCGACGTCCACACGCACCGGCTCACCTGCACGTCCGCCGACGGCACGACCGTCCGGGCGTTCGCGGTCTCCGCGGCCGCCGGGCCTGAGCCGCGGCCGACCATCCTGTACGGCTACGGCGGCTTCGGCATCTCGCTCTCGCCCGCGTACTCGGCGACGGCCCTGGCCTGGGTCGAGGCCGGCGGCACCTACGTCGTCGCGAACCTGCGCGGCGGCGACGAGGAGGGCGAGGAGTGGCACCGCGCGGGCATGTTCGGTCACAAGCAGAACGTCTTCGACGACTTTCACGCCGTCGCGGAGCACCTGCTCGACGATGGCTGGACGACCCGCGACACGCTCGCGGTATCCGGCGGCTCCAACGGCGGGCTGCTCGTCGGCGCCGCGGTGACCCAGCGGCCCGACCTGTTCGCCGCGGTGCACTGCTCCGCTCCCCTGCTCGACATGGTGCGCTACGAGAAGTTCGGTCTCGGCGCGTCGTGGAACGTCGAGTACGGCAGCGCCGACGACCCCGAGGCTCTCGGCTGGCTGCTCGGCTACTCGCCGTACCACCGGGTCGAGGAGGGCACCGACTACCCCGCCGTGCTGCTGACGGTGTTCGACAGCGACACCCGCGTCGACCCGTTGCACGCGCGGAAGCTCTGCGCCGCCCTGCAGCACGCGACGACGGGCACGCGCCCGATCCTGCTCCGCGCCGAGGCGGAGGTCGGCCACTCCGCCCGCTCGGTCAGCCGCACGGCGCGCCTCTCCGCCGACACCATGTCCTTCCTCGCGAAGTGGACCGGCCTCGACCGCGCGGGCTGACGCCGCCGCGTCCGATTCCTTCAAGACCTGCGCGGGCGGGCAACGTACGGTGCCGGTATGAGCATTCGATTCCACTTCATCGGGCTGAGCACCGCCGACATGGCCAGGTCGCTCGGCTTCTACCGCGCCCTCGGCTTCGCCATCCCCGCCGACGCCGACGACCAGCCCCACGCCGAGTTCCAGCTGCCCGACGGCGGGCCGCTGATGGCGTGGGACACCCACGAGACCGCCAAGTCCATCGACCCCGACTGGACCCCGCCGGCGGGCACCGCCCGCGCGTCGCTCGCGTTCGAGTGCGAGGACGTCGCGCAGGTCGACAAGACGTACGCCCGCCTGGTCGACGCCGGGTACGAGGGGGCGCTCGAGCCGTTCGACGGGTTCTGGGGTCAGCGATACGCCGTCGTGCTCGACCCGGACGGCAACAACGTCGACCTCTTCGCCCCGCTGCCGCCTACCGGGTGAGCACCCCGAGCGGGACGCCGGCCAGGGCGCGCACCTCGCGCGAGAGGTGCGCCTGGTCGGCGTAGCCGCCGGTGGCGGCGACGGTCGCGTACGGGACGCCGTCGCGGGCCCGCGCGACGGCCGCCTGCATGCGCAGGATGCGCGTGAGGGTCTTGGCGCCGTAGCCGAACGCGGGCAGGCAGCGGCGATGCAGCTGGCGCTCGCTCAGGCCGACCCGGTCGGCGATGGACGCGACCGGCAGGCCCGACCGCGTGCACGCGACGACCCGGCGCAGCAGCGGGTCGGGCGGCGGCGCCGTCGCGAGCAGCTCACCCGCCGCGGTCTCGAGCGCGCGGCCGGGCGCGTCTGCCTCGCCGATCCGCTCGGTCAACCGGCGTCCCGACGCCGCGGGCCACACCTCGGCGAGCGGGATCCGCCGGTCGCGCAGCTCGTGCGCGGGCACGCCGAACACGAGCGGACCCGTGCCGGGCGCGAAGCGCAGGCCGATGTAGACGACCCCGCGCGGCAGCCGGGCGAGGTTCGGCCGGGTGTCGGGACCGGCGACCAGGAGCGTGCCGTCGACCCAGATGAGGTCCGTGCACCCGTCGGGCGCGACCGGCACGACCGGTGCGTCGGCCTGGACGACGTTTCGCCACAGCACGGCACCGGCCACCGCCGACGGACGCTCCTCGTACACCCCACCAGACTCTCACCCGCGGGTGACAGCCTCGACCCGTACCGTTGGGCAGGTGATCTCCCCCTCCTACCCGCTCCGCACGGAGCGCCTCGAGCTGCGCCCGTTCACACCCGGCGACCTGGCCGGCCTGCATGCCATCCACTCGCGGCCGGAGGTCGTCCGCTACCTCTACTGGGAGCCGTACGACGAGGAGGCGACACGCATCTCCCTGGAACGCAAGCGGCGGCGCAGCGTCCTCATCGACTCCGGCGACAGCCTCAGCCTCGCCGCGGTGCGCGTCGACGACGGCATGCTCGTCGGCGACGCCACGTTCATCTGGCGCAGCGAGGCCATGCGGCAGGGCGAGATCGGCTACGTCCTCCACCCCGACGCCTTCGGCCGGGGCTACGCCACCGAGATCGGCGCGGAGCTGCTCAGGTTCGGCTTCGAGGACGTCGGCCTGCACCGCATCGCCGGCCGCCTCGACGGTCGCAACGCCGCGTCCGCCCGGGTGCTGGAGAAACTCGGCATGCGCCGCGAGGCCCACCTGGTGCAGAACGAGATCGTCAAGGGCGAGTGGACCGACGAGGTGATCTACGGAGTCCTCGCCGACGAGTGGCGCGAGGCCCACGGCCGTTAGGCCGTCCCGGGGTCGCTACGCTGCATGACCGTGACGTTCGCGCAGGCCCATCCGTGGTACGTCCAGCTGATCGCCATCGTGGTGACGCTGGTCGCCGCCATGGCCCTGCGGTTCCTGCTCGGCCGGCTCATCACCAGGATCGCCCGGCGCATCGGCGAGAGCCGGATGCCCCAGTGGCGGCTGTTCCCCGGACGCAGCTCCGCCCTGCTCTCCGAGCGCCGCGAGCAGCGCACCCAGACCGCCGCGTCGCTGCTGCGCAGCGTGACGTCGTTCGTCGTGTTCTCCATCGCCGTCGTCCTCGTCCTCTACTACCTCGGCGTCGAGCTGACCAAGGTGTTCGCGGGCGTCGGCGTCATCAGCCTCATCGTCGGCTTCGGCGCACGCGAGATCATCAGCGACTTCCTCGCCGGCATCGCGATGCTCGGCGCCGACCAGTACGGCGTCGGCGACGTCGTCGACGTCGGCGCGATCACGGGCACGGTCGAGGGAGTCGGCCTGCGCACGACGCGGCTGCGCGACGCCGACGGCGCCGTCTGGTACGTCCGCAACGGGCAGATCCCCCGGGTCGGCAACATGAGCCAGGGCTGGGGCCGCGCCGTCATCGACGTCCCGGTACCGAGCGGCCGCGACCCCGACACCATCCGCGACCTGCTCGGCAAGGTCGCCCGGTCGATGCGCGACGAGCCCGAGTGGCAGAGCGTGATCCTCGACGAGCCCGACGTTCCCGGCGTCGTCGAGCTGGAGACCGACCACTACGTCGTGCAGGTGACCGTCCGCACGTCGCCGCTGCGCGCCGCGGAGGTCGCCGCCGACCTCCGCGAACGCTTCGTCGACGCCCTCGACGACGCCCTGGCCGCCGAGACGCCCCCCGCCACGGCGTACGAGGCCGCCGAGGAGCCAGGCGACCGCGACGCGCCCTAGGCTGGCCCGATGAGCGCAGGAGCTGAGGAACGAGCCGCAGGTAGGGGCCGCGACGCCTGCCGGACCGAGCAGGGCATTGTCGCGGCACCTGCCGGAGGCGAGCGACGAAGCGGGCGCGTGGGCCGATGAGCGAGCAGCAGGCGTCGACCTTCTACGAGATCGTCGGCGGCGCGGACACCTTCCGCCGTCTCGTCGACGGCTTCTACGCGCGTGTGGCGGACGACCCCCTGCTGCGCGAGATGTACACCGACGACCTCGCCGCGGCGTCCGACCATCTGCGGATGTTCCTCGAGCAGTACTGGGGCGGCCCGCGCACCTACGGCGAGCTGCGCGGACACCCGCGGTTGCGCATGCGGCACGTGCCGTTCCACATCGACCGCGCCGCGCACGACGTCTGGCTGCGCCACATGCGCGCCGCCCTCGACGACGTCGGCCTGCCGCCCGACCGCGACCAGCAGCTGTGGACCTACCTCGTGATGGCGGCCGAGAGCCTCATCAACGTCGAGGACGAGCCCGGCGACCCGCCGCAGGGGCGCTCGCTCCCCCTGGCCTGACATGCCACCGCCGACCGCGGTGACACCTCCCCCGCGCTGACGGGCGACGCCACCGTCCCCCTCTCGGGCCTACAGGTCCCGGTTTCAGCACAACTGTGCTACAAACGAAGAATGCCCGAAACACCGCTGCGCCACGCGCTCGTCTCCCCGCCGCGCCGCGGCCTCGCACTGCTCGCCGCGGTGCTCGTCCTGACCACGGTCGTGGTGGCGTCCCTGCTCCTCGACACCCGGCCGCCGGAGCCCGAGCCCGCCTCGGCGCCGGCCGGGGAGTTCAGCGCCGCACGCGCCCTCGACCGCCTCGACGACTTCGGGACGAGGCCCAGGCCGCTGGGCAGCGCGGAGAGCGACCGCACCCGCGACCACCTCGCCGCCGAGCTGCGCGAGGCCGGCCTCACCGTGCGGATCGACCGGGGCCTCGGCAGCGTCGGCGCGCCTGGCACGGCCGGCTTCGGGCGGGTCGAGAACGTCGTGGGCACGCTGCGCGGGTCTGACCCCACCGGCGCGGTGGTGCTCGCCGCCCACTACGACTCCGTGGCCGCCGGCCCCGGCGCCTCCGACGACGGCGCCGCGGTCGCCGCCGTCCTCGAGACGTTGCGGGCGCTGCGTACGAGCGGGCAGCCGCGCAACGACGTCGTCGTGTTGCTGACCGACGGCGAGGAGAACGGGCTGCTCGGCGCGTCGGCGTTCCGGCGCGGCGACCCGCTGGCCGAGCGCGGCGGTGTCGTCCTCAACTGGGAGGCGCGCGGTGCGAGCGGGCCCTCGATGCTGTTCGAGACCTCGCGGGACAACGCCGGCCTCGTGTCGGTGTACGCCGACGCCGCACCGCACCCGTTCGGCGACTCCTCGGCGGTGGAGCTGTACCGGCTGTCGTCCAACAACACCGACTTCACCGAGCTGCGCGCCGCCGGCTTCACCGGGCTGAACTTCGCGTACGTCGGCAGCTCGGCGAGATACCACTCGCCGGGCGACTCGATCGCGAACCTGGACCACGGCAGCCTGCAGCACCACGGCGCCACCATGCTCGCCCTCACCAGGGCGTTCGGCGACCGCGACCTCGACGCGCTGCCTACCGACGATGACGTGACGTACTTCCGCGCGTTCGGGGCGTTCGTCACCTACCCCAACGCGCTCGTCCTGCCGCTTGCGATCGCGTCGTTGCTCGCGTTCGCCGGGCTGCTGGTCGCCGCGCGCAGGCAACGGTTGCTCAGCCTGCCGCGCACGCTCCTCGGGACCCTCGCGGCGCTGCTGCCGCTCGGGGTCGCGGCCGCACTCGCCCAGCTGCTCTGGGCGCTGCTCGTCCAGGTCCGGCCCGGGTACGGGGCGTTCATGATGGGCGACACCTACCAGCCCGGCCTGTTCCGGCTGGCCGTCGGCGCCCTCGTCGTCTGCGTGCTGGCCGCCTGGTACGGACTGCTCAGGCGACGCCTCGGACAGGCTGCCCTCGCGGTGGGCGCGCTCGCGTGGCCCACCCTGCTCGGGCTGATCATCGCCGTGGTCGCGCCCGGCGCCGCGTACCTGTTCACCGTGCCCGCGCTGGCGAGCACCCTGGGCGCGCTCCTGGCGCTCGCCCTGCGCCGGCGGTCGTCGCCGGCCGCGCTGGCCGCCCTCCTCGTCGCCGCGGTGCCGGCGACGTCGTTCGGGGTGCTGCTCGGGCTCGGCATGTTCGACAGCGTCGGCATGGCCGGTGGTGGCGCCGCCGCCACCGCGTTCGCGCTCGGCGGGCTCGGGCTGCTGCCGCTGCTCGACCTGGCGTACCCGGACGCCGGTGCCGCGTCCCGCCGGCGTCGCGCGGCCGCCGTGCCCGCGACCGCCGTCGTCGTCGCGGTCGCGCTGGTGGGCACCGGGCTCGCCGTCGACGGGTTCGACGCCAGGCGACCGCAACCCACCCACCTCGCCTACGTCCTCGACGCGAGCACCCGTACCGCGAACTGGGTGAGTGATGACGCCGAGCCGCCGCGCTGGACCAGGCAGTACGTCACGACACACGGGGGCGGGGCGGTGGAGTACGACGAGACGCCGAACCCCGGACGCTGGGTCGGTCCGGCCGACGACATCGGCGCGGAGGCACCCGCCGTGCGAGTGGTGGCGACGGGCGACGGCGAGCTCACGCTGCACGTCCGGTCCCCCCGCGGCGCCCCGCGCGTCACGCTCGCCTTCGACCGCCCGGTCGAGCGGGCGACCGCGCGGGTGCCGGGTCGCGACACCGCCGCGCAGGACCTCGGCAGCGGGCCGGACGACGCCTGGCCGTCGCGGGTGATCCTCGACGACCTGCCGGCCGCTGGCGCCACGCTCCGGCTACGCGTCGGAGCGGACGCGCCACGCGAGGTGCGCGCGTTCGACCAGACCGTGGGCCTCGACGACGTCCCCGGGTTCGAGCCGAGGCCGGCCGGCCTCGCCCGTACCGCGCTGCACACCGGCGACCTCGTCGTCGTCGGCAGGACGTACCGCCTGTAGACAGGGATGCACGCAGTCGTGACACGGGGCCCGTCACCTGGCACGATCTCGTCGGCACCGACGACGCAAGGGGAACACATGAGCGAAGCACTCGAGCACCTCCCCGACCTCACCCGGCGGATGGCCGACACCGCGGGACGGCTGCTCGCCGCGCTCACGCCGGACCAGCGGCGGGCCGCGACCGCCGACTTCGACATCCCCGAGCACCGGGAGTGGCGGTACCTGCCCGGCGAGCGTCCCGGGCTGCCGTTGCGCGACCTGGACGACGAGCAACAGCGGATCGCCCTGGAGCTGCTCGACACCGGCGTCAGCGCCGACCGCGCGCCGACCGCCCGCGCGATCATCGAGCTCGACCGGATCCGACGCCAGCTCGCCGGCAGGGAGGTGCCGCCCGGGCAGCACAACTTCTGGGTGCGGGTCCTCGGCGACATCTCCACCGACCGGCCGTGGGCGTGGCGGATGAACGGTCACCACCTGGCCGTCCACGTGACGGTCGTCGGCGACACCCTCACCGTGACGCCCAACTTCTTCGGCGCCGAGCCGGCGACCGTGCTGGAAGGGCCGCACGAGGGCATGCGGATCATGCCCGACGAGGAGGAGTTCGGCCGCGCGCTCCTGGCGAACCTCGACCCGTCGCAGCGCGAGGTCGCCGTCACCTCCGACGTCGCCCCCGACGACATCCTCACCCGCACCGACCCCCTGGTCGACCCGTCCGCCGTGCCGAGCGGGCTGGCGTACGGCGACATGACGGGCGACCAGCGTCAGCTCCTCGAACGGCTGCTGCGCTGCTACCTCGGCAGGGCGCCCGGCACGCACGCCGCACTGTGCTGGCAGGACGCGGTCGAGGCGGGTCTGGAGGCCGTCAGGTTCGCCTGGGCGGGGTCGGACGTGCGCGGCGAGGGCCACTACTACGCCCTTACCGGCCCCACGTTCCTCGTCGAGTACGACAACACCCAGGACGACGCGAACCACATCCACTCGGTGTGGCGCGACCTGCGCCGCGACTGGGGCCAGGACATCCTGGCCGCCCACTACGCCGCCGACCACCGCTGACGGGCCGCCGACACCGGTCACGACTCGACGCGACTCGCCTCGACCGGGTGAACGGCGCCTCCCACGGTGACGCCGTGGAGCACCACCGCCAGCACCTCGGCGCCGCGCACCACGCGGGGACCCGGCCGGTTGAAGTACGCGGGCCCGTCGAGCACCCAGACCGCACCGTTGCGCACCGCCGGGAGATCAGCCCAGCCAGGCAGCGAGGTCAGCACGTCGAGCTCCGCGCGGGTACGTCCCGGCGACAGGCCGCACGGCATCAGCAGGACCACGTCGGGCGCGGCGGCGACGAGGGCCGACCACTCGAGCGGCCGGGTGTGCTCACCCGGCTCGGCCAGCAACGGCTCGCCACCGGCGTGGAGGACCTGTTCCGGCACCCAGTGACCGGCCGGCCACAGCGGATCGAGCCACTCGATCGCCGCGACGCGCGGGCGCGGGCGTCCCGCCACCGCCGCGTCGACGGCCGCCAGGCGCTCCCGCAGCGCGAACAGCGCCCGTTCCGCCCGGTCACGGACCCCCAGCGGGGCACCGAGCTCGACGAGGCAGTCGAGGACGTCGCCGAGCGTGCGCGGTTCGAGGCTCAGCACACGTGGACCGCTCTCCTCGCCCGTCGACCTGACGACCGACGTCACCTGGTCGTACGACAACGCGCAGACGTCGCACAGGTCCTGGGTGACGATCACGTCCGGCGCGAGCCGACCGAGCAGCTCGGCATCGAGCGCGTAGAGGGACGACCCGCGATGCGGCGCCGACGAGACAGCGTCGGAGATCTCCCGGCTGCTCATCGCCGCCGGCTCCAGCGCGCTCCTGGTGACCACGGGCACCGCGGCCACGGCATCCGGCCAGTCGCACTCGTGCGTCCGCCCCACCAGCGACCGGACGAGTCCGAGCTCGGCGAGCATGTCGGTCGCGGCCGGCAGCAGCGAGACGACGCGCATCTCAGCGGCCCGGCAGGAGGACGGACAGGCAGGTGACGCAGCCCTCGAGCTTCTCGAACTCGCCGATGTCGACCGCCACGACGTCGAAGCCGAGGTCGGCGTAGTGCTCGGCCGTCCGCGGCGCCGAGGCCGCCATCAGCAGGCGGCTCCCGCCGAGTGGGACGACGTGACAGCCGGACTCCTCCTCGACGTCGCGCCAGGACGGGAACAGCCGGGCGTCGACGAGGTCGCGGAGCCCGACGCACGTGCCGTCCGGCAGCGCCGTCACCGCCGATTTCAGGTGCAGGACGGCACCCAACGGCACCGGCACGACCCGCCGGCCGAGCGGGGCGACGATCACCCGCAGCTGTCTGATGCCGTCCCCGTCGGTACGGCCGCCGCGGCCGACGTAGACCGTGTCGCCGACCTGCAGCACGTCGCCGCCGTCGAGCGTGCCCGGCTCCTCGATCGCCCGCAGGGTGAGGCCGGCCCTCACGGCCGCCTCCCGTGCGCCGGCGAGCTCGTCCCGGCGCACGGCGGCGCCCGGTCTCGTGACCACCGCGACGTCGCCGACCACCACAAGGGCGTCCTCGACGAAGACCGAGTCGGGACAGTCGGGAACGGGCGTCACCTGCTCCACGCGCCAGCCCGCGGCGAACAGCGCGGCGGCGTACGCCTCGTGCTGCAGCCGCGCCGCGTCGACGTCGACCGGCTGCCGTTCGATGTGCGTGACGATGCCCTCGGCGAGGGTGTCGGGGACGGGTCGGACCAGCGCGGTGCCGGGCGAGTTCGGCGTCATGGACTCACCCTGCCATCCGGCGCGTGTGGTCGCCGGAACGTGAGCGCGCTCACGTTCCCGCGGGCCGTCAGCCGCTAACGTGCTGCCGATGCACCGCCGTCCTTTCCGCCCGTGGGCGATGCTCCTGTTGCTGCTGAGCCTCGTCGTCCCCTCGGCGGCCGGGCTGGGAGGCGCACGCGCGATGGCGGCGGAGACCCCGCGTGACAAGCCGGTCACGGTGCTGGTCGGCGTCGGCGGGCTGCGGTGGTCCGACATCGACCGGGCGCGTACCCCGACCCTGTGGCGGATGACCTCCGCCGCCGCCGCCGGCTCGCTCTCGGTACGGACGGGCGCTCCGCGCACCTGCCCGCTCGACGCCTGGCTCACCGTGTCGGCGGGCCGCCGAGCGGTCGGCCTCGACCCCGGTGGGGACTGCACGTCCGTTCCCGCCGTGCGCGCGGACGGCAGCGTCGAGGACTGGCGGACGCTCGTCCGGCTGCAGGAGGAGGAGACGGGTGTCGACGACCGGCCGGGCCTGCTGGGCGACCGGCTCCGCGAGACCGGCACCTGCGCGACCGCGGTCGGCCCGGGCGCGGCGCTCGGCCTCGCCGACCCGTCCGGCCGGGTGGCGCGCTACTCGGCGACCGTCCACGACGCCGGTCTCGCCGACTGCCCGGTCGGCGTCGTCGACGCGGGCGACCTGCTGGACCCGCGCGAGCCGTCGTCGACCGGGCTGCCCCGGTTCGACCGGCTGGTCGGGGAGATCAGCGGCCAGGTGCCGCCGGGTTCGCGGATCATCGTCGCCGGCATCGCCGACTACCTCACGAACCCGCCGGGCCTGCAGGTCGTCCTGCGCCTCGAGGTCGGTGCGCGGACACCGTCATGGCTGACGTCGGGCTCGACGCAGCGGACCGGCATCGTGCAGCTGACCGACCTGACGGCGACCCTGCTCGAGGTCGCCGGCGGCGATCCCGAGGGCACCGACGGCCGGCCGATCAGGCTCGACGCATCGCGCCGGTCCGGCACCGCGGGCACGATCGACAACCGCGAGGACCTCGCCAGGCTCGGCAGCGTGGTGCCGGCCATCGTGCCGTGGTTCGGCGGCCTGCTCGTCGGCGGCCAGCTGCTGGCGTACGGCGCGGGCGCGCTCGCCAGGCGCCGCGCGCGGCTCGCCGGGCGACGCTCACGCTGGCGCACCGCGATCTACGCCGTCGGGCTGGGCGCCGCGTGCGCGCCGGTGGCGACGTACCTGTCGTCGCTCACCGACTGGTGGACGTCGAGCGTGCCGGCGCTCGCCCTGGCGGCGTGGGGCGTCGGCCTCACCGGGGTCGTCGCCGTCGCCGCGCACACCGTCGGCCGCGGCCGCCCGTGGGGCGTCGTCGCGGCCGTCGCCGGCATCACGATGGCCGTCCTCACGGTCGACGGGGTCCTCGGCACGCCGCTGCAGTACGGCAGCCTGCTGGTCGCAGGACCCGCGGTGAGCGGCCGGTTCTACGGGTTCAACAACGCGACCTTCGCGGTGTACGCCACCAGCACCTTCCTCCTCGCCGGTGCAGCGGCCGCCGCCCTGCTGGCCCGCGGGCGACGCACCCTCGCTGTCGCGGCCGTCCTCGGACTCGGCGCCGTCGCGGTCATCATCGACGGCTGGCCGGCCTTCGGCGCCGACTTCGGCGGCGTGCTGGCGCTGGTGCCGGGCATCGCCGTGCTCGCGTTCGCCGTCGGCGGCCGCAAGGTGACCGCGACCCGGGTGCTCGCGGCCGCCGCCATCGCGGTCGGCGTCGTCGCCGCGATCGCCGTCGGCGACTGGCTGCGGCCGCCCACCACGCGCACCCATCTCGGCGAGTTCGTCGCGCGTCTCGTCGAGGGCGACGCCGGCGGGATCGTCGTCCGCAAGGCGCAGTCGTCGCTGTCGACCCTGCTCTTCCCCGTCGCCGGTCCGTTCACGGTCGTCGCGTTCACCCTCGCGGCCGTCGCCGTGTGGCGTCCCGACCGGCTCCGGCTCACCGGCCTCGTCCGCGCGTACGACCGGATGCCCCTGCTCAAGCCGACCCTGGCGAGCATCGTCGTGACCGCGGTGATCGGCTGCTTCGTGAACGACACCGGCATCGTGATCCCCGGCATGGCCCTGCTGCTCGCGGTGCCGCTCGTCGTCGCGGTCTGCGTCCGCCTCCGGCGCTCCGCGAAGGCGCCGGGCTAGTGGATCGCGGCATCCAGCTCACGGGCCAACCGAAAGGCGAGCTTCCAGTCCCTCAGTAGGTCCAGTTCTTCCGGGGTGAGGGGGTCGGGGGAGGATTCGGGGAACACCGGAGGGTTCGCATCGATCCAGCCGTTGAGCCACGACCACAGCTCCTCGGCATCCGCCACGTAGTCGTGACCGTCGTCTTCGAGCTGGCCGAGGGACTGCAGCTTTGCGAGTTGGGCGACGGTCAGGGATCCGTACCCACCATAGAACTCCTCGACCTTGCCCTGAAGGTCCGAGTGATGGGCTACCGGGTTGAGGGAGAGGAGGTCAGGGATGTCGGGATCGGAGATCGAAGGACCGTGGTGGCCGCCCTTGAACCAGCCGTCGATCATCTCGTACTTGCCGTGGACAGAAATGGCCTTCTGGAAAAACGGGTAGACGGTGCCGAGACCCGCCTTTATCAGGCCCCATCCTGTCTCGTAGGCGAGCTCCTCCGCGCTTTCCGGAATGAAGGCGCCCTTGATCGCGCCCCACCAGCTCCAGCCTTGGGGCTGGACCTCGAGCAAGTCCTCGGAACTGATCCCGTTCCACAGCTGGTAGGTGAATTCCGCCAAGGACAGGTTTTGCTTTGCGATGTCGTGCAACGCCTCGTTGTACTCGATCGCGTCGGAACTGGCGGTGGCCGAGAATACCGGGCGCAGGTGATAAATGCGATTGAACAGTGTCGCGGCGGCAAGGTCGGCGCTCCGCGCGAACGTGAGAATGGACTCGAGCTTGAGTTGTGCGACCTCGGCTTCCTTGTACAAGTAGTTGCTGAGGTCCGAGTACTCCAGGTTGAAGTCGGGTCCCTTTGGACCTTCCACGACTGGGCCGACCCTCCCGTCCGCACCCACCAGGATCCTGAACGGGGTCCCTTCCGCCATCTTCTCTATCGGCTCGAGGGCGGTCTTGGCTTCGTCTCGCGCCCTGGTAAGTGCAAGGCCGAGAGCTTGTACGGCGGTCTTGCCGGCGCTCATCTGTGTTTCCGATGTCGCCAGGGCAAGTGAGTTGAGGTGTAAGACCTTGTCCGCCGCGCCCCGGCCGTCACCCGACCAGGCGTGGCCGGCGTCGATGCGTTCCTTGACCTGCTCGAAGTAGTACCGAGTTGTCGAGATGTGCAGTTCCGCCAGGTCGAAGCCGAAGCCGTAGGTGAACGACGTGCTGCTGAGACCCAGGTCTCTCAACGTGTAGTAGGTAAGTGCCACGTCAGATCCCCCCGATGTTCACGGCGATGGGCGGCATCTCGGGTATGTCGCCGCGGTAGAGGTCGGCGATGTTCTGGTCGGCGGCGTCGACGACTGCCGCCGTACCGCGGATCTTGTCGCTCAGGCTGTGCATGGCCGTGGTTCCCTCGCGGAACGTCCCCCGCCAGCCGGTGTAGCAGTTCGTCAAGGGCCCGGCCGACAGCAGCTCGCCGAGTCCCAGGCTGCTGAGTGAGCTCGCGTCGTCGAACGCCGACTCCGCCCGGCCGATGACGGGTGCGACATCGGTCTCGCAGTCGTTGCCAATGGCTCTCAACAGTGCCGGTCGTACTTCGATCTCTGCCATGGGTTCCCCCAGCGTCGGATTCGGGCGTCAAACCTCCGATGCCGGACTCGACCAATTCGTTCGAGCCCCGAAATCTCATGGGGTGCGGCGGGTCGCTCACCTCGTGCCGGGACGAGGTGAAGTCCATGTCGGTGAGGTGAAGCTCCGCCGACGACCCTCGCAGCGCACCCGTGAACGGCACCCTCACCATGCCTGGCACGGTGAGGGTGCCGTTCACGGGTGGCGCCCGCGAGGCGACCGACACCACGGCCGGGGTCCACCCTTGTCACCCGCCCAGGGGTCGCCGCACCAGCGGCGATGGACGACGACAACTCAGCCGAGGGTGAGCTGCTCGGGCTCCTCGGGTCGCTCCGGCTCCGGTTCCGGCTCCTCGCCCTGGCGGAAGGCCCAGCGCGGGGCGCGGCCGATGCCGTGCCGCTCCGCCGCCTCGCGCACCCGCGCGGTGATCGTGCGCTGGTAGGCCTTCGGCGCATACGAGCCGGACCGGTAGATGCCGTCGTACATCGGCACCAGCCGCGGATGCTCGCGCAGCAGCCACGCGCGGTACCACTCCCGCGCACCCGGCCGCAGGTGGAGGACGAGCGGTGTGACGCTGGACGCGCCCGCCGCCGCGATCGCGGCGACCGTGCGCTCGAGCTGTTCGGGCGAGTCGCTCAGGCCGGGCAGCACCGGGGCCATCAACACCGAGCAGCCGATCCCGGCGTCGGTGAAGCGGCGTACGACGTCGAGCCGCCGCACCGGCGACGGGGTGCCCGGCTCGACCGACCGCCAGAGGGCCTCGTCGACCGAGCCGACGGAGACGGCCACCGAGACGCGCGCTTCTCGGGCCGCCTGGGTGATGAGGTCGACGTCGCGCAGGATCAGGGTGCCCTTGGTGAGGATGGAGAACGGGTTGGCGTGGTCGCGGAGCGCGGACAGGATCTCGCGCATCAGCCGGTAGCGGCCCTCGGCCCGCTGGTACGGGTCGGTGTTGGTGCCCATCGCGATCGACTCGCCGCGCCACCGCGGGGCGCTCAGCTCACGGCGTGCCAGCTCGCCGGCGTTGACCTTGACGAGGATCTTGCTGTCGAAGTCGTTGCCCGCGTCGAGATCGAGGTAGGTGTGGGTCTTGCGGGCGAAGCAGTTGTGGCTGACCACGCCGTCGGCAACGAAGTCGCCGGTGCCGGTGGTGATGTCGTACATCGGCAGGTCGAGCCCGAGCGGACGCACGGCGACCACCCCCAGCCTCGCGTCGGTCGCCGCGACCACGCCCTCGATGCCGCGCCTCGGCCCGCTCGCCGGGTCGACGGCATGCAGGAAGCGCAGGCACTCGCGCAGCCCGCCGACGAGGTGGAGGCCGTCGGACCTCGCCGTGGGGTCGACGGCGTGCCGGAAGCCGAACCTGGCCAGCGCGGACGTGAGATGGCGGCCGACCTCGGGGCCTGATATCGCGACGCGCACGACGCCGTCGCGACAGTCGCCCTCGGCGTCGAACATCCCGGCGAGGAACCCCTTGCACCACTGGTCGGACGGTCGGCTCGGGATCGGCACCGGGGCGTCGACCCCGTCGTCCGGCGCCCGGCCGAACGGGGCGCGGGTGCCGGCCGCGAGGAGGAAGCTGCGGGTCCTGGCGAGCGGTCCGAGCTCGAACGGCGCGCCCACCGGGGTGCGGACACCGGCGCGCAGCGCGGCAGCGAGGTAGCCGTGCCGGTAGTCGGCGCAGTGCTCGGGCGCCGGCGGCAGATGACCGAACCCGAACAGCTGGTTGCGCGTGGTCAGGTGCGGCCGCCGTCCGCCGTCGCCGGACACTCCCGTGACGTGCTTCCAGCCGCGTTCGGTGAGGAACCGGTGGTCCCCACTGGCGACCAGCGTGGTGCCATCCTCGAGCTCCACCTCGTACGCCGGCTTGACCGTGCGCCAGTGGGCGAGCACGTCGGTGACGACATACCTCCGCCGCCCGTCGTGGCGCTCGGTGCCGTAGACGCGGTCACCGACCCGCACGTCGGCGAGCGGCCTGCTCCGCCCATCGGCCATCAGGATCGGCGTGTCGCCCGCCAGGCAGTAGACGCACGCGTGACTGCAGCCGCGGTACGGGTTGATCGTCCAGCCGAACGACATGTGCGACTCGGCGGGCACCCGGTTGATGATCGACTTCGCCGTGATCTCGATCGCCAGCGGCTCGGCCGAGCCCGCCTCGATCGGCGCGGGTCCCGCGACGGCGAGACCGGCCCTGCCGGTGCCCCTGGCCGGAGCCTCGTCCGGCAGGGCGAGGGGCAACGCGGGCGTGCCCGCGTCGGTGGTGCGCAACGACTCCCAACGCATGTCCCAATTCGAACATACATTCGAGGCGTGGTCCATCTACTGAGTCAAACTTTCTGGCATGGTCCGATGTGAGCGCGCCAGGAAGGATTGACGGCCATGACCAGGAAGAAGGCGTCGCCGGTGCCGGTGGAGGAGCGGCTGCGGGTGGTGCTGTCGGTGCTGGCCAGATGACGATGGCCGAGGCGGCTCGGCGGCACGGGGTTGCTGATGCCACGGTGGCCAAGTGGCGGGACCGGTTCGTTGAGGCGGGCAAGGCCGGTCCGGCCGACGGGATTCCTAGTCCGGGCAGTGCGCAGGCGATCGCTGAACGGCGACTGCGGGCGGAGAAGAGCAGCTGAAGCTGGCACTGGCCGAGCAGATGGTGCAGCTGCGGATCTGGCAGAAGGGAGCCGAACACGTCGGTGAGGTCCCTTCCCAGACCTCGAGGCCCTAAGAAACGAGGCCAGGATGCCGGTTTCGAGGTTCGCGCGGCTGGCTGGCATCGCACCAGGCCCTCGGCGACCTCACGCCACGACAGGCCCCACCTTGAGGGACGCATGACCTGACCCGATGCCTGCCACAGGATGCGCCCTCGGTCGAGCCGGGAGCAAAGGGTTAAGTGAGGGCTTGACTATCAAGCTGGGCCCGCTATTGTTAAGTGCATGCTTAACCATGAGTCGACGGCTGCGGATCGGGTGTTCCACGCTCTCGCCGATGCCAACCGGCGGGCGATCATCCAGCGCCTGACACGCGGCCCGGCCACGGTGAGCGAGCTGGCGCGCATGCTCGGTGTGACGGTCGCGGCCACGGTTCAGCACCTGCAGGTGCTGCAGGCCAGCGAGCTGGTTCGGTCGGAGAAGGCCGGACGCGTCCGCACCTGCCAGATCGATCCATCCGGCCTGCGGCGCGCCGAGGAGTGGCTGCGCCTCCAGCGAACGACGTGGGAGCACCGCCTCGACCGTCTCGGCGATGTCCTTGGTGAGAGCGCGGCCGACCACTCCACGACAGCCACGACCTCAGACGACCCCACCACGACTCCACGTTGGGAGCCCAGATCATGACCGACCGTTCGGTGAAGCACAGCACGTTCACGCTGGAACGGACCTACTCCGCCCCTCCCGCGCAGGTGTTCGCGGCCTGGGCCGATCGCGACACGAAGGCGAAGTGGTTCGCGGCCAACGACGGCGACTACACCCTCGACTTCCGTGTCGGCGGCGCCGAGGCCGCCCACGGACGCACCGAAGACGGGGCGGAGATCGTCGCGGAGTCGGTCTACCGCGACATCCTCACCAACGAGCGCATCGTCTACACCACCTTGCTGTACGGCCGCGGGGTTCTGGCGACCGTGTCGGTGACCACCGTGGAGTTCGTCCCCGACGGCACGGGCACGCACCTGGTGCTCACCGAACAGGACACCTTCCTCGACGACCAGGAACAGCCCGAGTGGCGCCAACAAGGCACCGGCGACTGGCTGGACGCGCTCGGACGCGAACTCGGCCAGCCCTGATGGCCTCGCCGCACCCGACCTCACTCCACACACGACACATGCCAGGGAGCCCCACCATGGCCACCGTGCTGACCGTGCCCAGAACGAACGACCCAAACGCCGAAGCCGAGATCCGCGAGCTGTTCGAGACCCGCACCCGGGCACTTGCCAGCAAGAACGCCGACACGCTGGCCGCTGCGAACGACGCCGATGTCGTGGTGTTCGATGCCGTCGCCCCGTTCGTCCATCGTGGCGCCGATGCGACAGCTCGAAAGCAGGAGTGGCTCGCGGCGTACCGCACCGGCATCGGCCACGAGATCCGCGACCTGGAGATCACCGCAAATGCCGGCCTCGCCTTCTGCTACTTCCTGGTCCGAATCAGCGGCACCATGCTCGACGGCACCGAGGTCGGCATGTGGCTGCGTGCGACCAGTTGTCTCCACAAACTCGACGACGGCTGGAGGATCGTCCACGAGCACGCTTCAGTGCCCTTCGACGCCAAGACCGGCAAAGCAGTACTGACCGGCGACCTGTGACCCAGGTGGGCCTGCACGCCGCGGCAGGCATCTCTCCCATGTTGAGTGACCGACCTAAGGATGTGACGTGTTGGAAAGTGAACCGGATGCTGTGCTGGGGCCGTTCTCGTCTCCGGGCACGCGAGCGACGCCGTGGGCGTCGGCGTTGGCGGTCCTGGGTGAGGCGGAGGTGTTCTGGCTTTCTACGGTGCGGCCTGACGGGCGGCCGCACGTGACGCCGTTGTTGGCGGCTTGGAGTCTGGGTGGCGTGTGCTTCACCACGGGCGGTCAGGAGCGCAAGGCACGCAATCTCGAGCACAATCCCCGTTGTGTGCTGACGACTGGCACGAATGCCTTGACCGGTGTGGATGTCGTCATCGAGGGTGTCGCATCCGTGGTGGACGAGCGCTCCGAGCGTGAACAGGCTGCCGCGGACTTCGAGCGGAAGTATGGCACGCATCTGACCAGCCCCGAAGGTGCCTGGTATCGGTTGGGCGAGGCCGTCATCGCTGGCGACACCAGGCTGTATCGAGTCGCGCCGACCGTCGGATTCGC
>WHST01000069.1 GCA_009379955.1 Streptosporangiales bacterium
CCCAACAACGACGTGGACGCTTCGCTGTCGCCAGGCGCGGCGCACCCAACAACGACGTGGACGCTTCGCTGTCGCCAGGCGCGGCGCACCCAACAACGACGTGGACGCTTCGCTGTCGCTATGACGACGGCGAAGCGTCCACGCGGATGAAGATCGGTGAGCGCTCCGTGCCTACAGGGCCGCCAGGGAGTCGGCGATGGCGCGGAGGCCCTCGTCGACCTCGTCGGCGGTGATCGTCAGCGGCGGGGCGATGCGCAGCACGTTGCCGTACAGGCCGCCCTTGCCGATCAGCAGCCCGCGCTCCCTGGTGCTCTCGAGCACCTTCGCCGCGGCCGCCGTCGACGGCGTCTTGCCGTCGGCCTCGACGAGCTCGACGCCGACCATCAGGCCCTTGCCCCGCACGTCGCCGACCACCGGGTACTTCGCCTGCAGCTCACGCAGCCCGGAGATCAGCCGCGAGCCGACCTCGTGGGCGTGCCGCTGCAGGTCGTGGTCGCGTACGTAGTCGAGCACGGCGAGCGCCGCGCGGGTGGCGACCGGATTGCCGCCGAACGTGGAGATCGAGTTCGCGTTGACACTGTCCATCAGGTCGCCCCGCGCCACGATGCCGCCGATGGCGAGGCCGTTGCCGAGTCCCTTGGCGAACGTCATCGCGTCCGGCACCACACCGTGTGCCTGGATGCCCCAGAAGTGCTCGCCCGTGCGGCCCCAGCCGGTCTGCACCTCGTCGGACACGAAGAGGATGCCGTACTCGTCGAGCACCTCCTTCATCGCGCCGAAGAACCCGTCCGGCGGCGTGGCGAACCCGCCGACGCCCTGGATCGGCTCGGCGATCATGCAGGCGACGTCGCCGGCCGTGGTCGTGACGATCACCTCGCGCAGGTCGTCGACACACGCCGCGATGAAGCCCTCGTCGTCGAGGTGACCGAACGGGCTGCGGAACCGGTAGCCCGAGTGCACGTAGCTCACGTTGACGGGGGTGAGGCTCGACGCCGACCACCCGCGGTTGCCGGTGATGCCCATCGCGGCGTACGAGCGGCCGTGGTAGCTGTTGCGCAGCGCGAGGATCTGGTTGCTCCGCCGGTACTGCGTCGCGAGCAGGAGCGCTGCCTCGTTGGCCTCGGTGCCGGAGTTCGCGAAGAACACCTTCGCGTCCGGGATGCCGGACAGCTCGGCGATCCGCTCGGCGAGCTCCACCTGCTGCCGGATGAGATACAGCGTCGATGTGTGGACGACGCCGGTGTCGAGCTGCTCGCGTACGGCGTCGCGCACCTCGGGTACGCCGTAGCCGAGCATGTTGGTCAGGATGCCCGCGAAGAAGTCGAGGTACGTGTTGCCCTCACCGTCGGTCACCCGGCGACCGTCGCCCGAGACCAGCTCGATCGGCTGGTCGTAGAGCACGGCGATCCAGTCCGGTAGTACCGCCTGGTGCCTCTTCCACAGATCCGCGTGCTCTCCCATCGGCCACTCTCCCTCCGTTCGCCCGGCGTCCTTCTCTCACCTTGCCATGTCGGGAGTGACTGTCCCACCGGCGTTCCGCTGGCTGGGACACGGCCGGAGCCGGGATGAGAGACTTCTCATCCGCATCTCATCACCGGCTCAGTACGGACTGGCACCGTAGGGCACATGAAACACCTCCGCCGACCCGGCCGTCTCGTGGTCGTCCTCCTGCTCCTCGGCTGCGCCGTGCTCGCCGCGGCCCTGCTCACGGTCCGCAGCACGACGGCGCAGAGCCCGGAACCGTCGCTCGGTCCCCTCGTCGACGCGACCAGGACCAGCGGGTCGACGCCCACGCCGACCACCGCGCCGCCGTCGACGACCTCGCCGTCCCCGTCGTCCCCGTCGGCCACCGACGACGATGACGACGACGGCGCCACGCCGGTGCCGCCCGGCAGCCCGTCGACCGCCGGTGACGACGATGACGACGATGATGACGACGACGACGACGACGGTCGCGGTCGAGGCCGCGGCCGCGGCGACGACGACTGACGGATGTCCCCTCTCTGCCCTCGATCGTCCCGCACACTGGCGTGATGAAGATCAGCGCGAGGTTCCGCATCCTCTCCTGGATGCTGCTGCTCGTCGCGGTCGCGCTCCTGCTGTCGATCCTCGCCACCAGGGCGATCCTCGCCGGGGCGCTGACCGACCGCCTCGACGCGGAGCTCGCCCAGGAGGTGGGCGAGTTCCGGACGTTCGCGAAGGACACCAGGGCCGCGAGCGTCGACGACCTGCTCGCCGAGCACCTGCGGCAGAAGCTGCCCGACCGCAACGAGACGTTCTTCAGCATCGTCGGGGGCGTCGCGTCGCGCCGCTCGTCGCACACGCCGCCGGCGCGGCTCGACCAGGACGACGCCCTGGTCCGCGAGATCGCCTCGGCGCGCACGCCCAGGTACGGCTGGGCCGAGTCCTCCGTCGGAAGGGTGCGGTACGCGGTCGTTCCAGTGCGCCTCACGGGTGACACCCGCCTGGGGCACCTCGTTGCCGCCGAGTTCTACGACCTCGAGGCCCGCGAGAACGCCACCACCGTCCGGGTGCTCACCCTGGTCGGCTTCGGCTCGCTCGCGGTGGCCGGCGCGGTCGGCTGGGTCGTCGCCGGACGCGTGCTCGCCCCCGTTCGGCTGCTGCGGCAGATGGCCGGGCGGGTGACCGGCGAGGACCTCGCGGGTCGCATCGAGGTGACGGGCAACGACGACCTCGCCCAGCTCGCCTCGACGTTCAACACCATGCTCGACCGGCTCGAGCAGGGCTTCGCGACGCAACGGCGGTTCCTCGACGACGCGGGTCACGAGCTCCGCACGCCGATCACCGTGATCCGCGGCCATCTCGAGCTGATGGGCGACGACCCGCACGAGCGGGAGGAGACGCTCGCGCTGGTCAGCGACGAGCTCGCCCGGATGAACCGCATCGTCGAGGACCTCCTGCTCCTCGCCCGGTCCGAGCAGCCCAACTTCCTGTCGCCGGGCGAGGTCGAGCTCGCCGACCTCACGGTGCAGGTCGTCGCGAAGTCCAGGGCGCTCGGCGACCGGCGCTGGGGCGTCGACGACATCGCCGAGCGCATCGTCCTCGCCGACAGCCAACGGCTGACACAGGCCCTCATGCAGCTCACTTCGAACGCCGTCGCGCACACGCGGCACGGCGACTCGATCGGCGTCGGCTCCGCCGTCAACGACAGCCGGGTCCTGTTGTGGGTACGCGACACCGGGCACGGCATCCCCGCGGACGAGCTCGACCAGCTGTTCGAACGCTTCAGCCGCGGCAGCAGGGCCGGGCGCGGGACGGGTGCGGGGCTGGGGCTCGCCATCGTCAGATCGATCGCCCGCGCCCACGGCGGCACCGTCCGGGTCGCCAGCGAGGAGGGCAAGGGCGCGACGTTCACCCTCGACCTGCCTCTGCGCGACTGGACCGTCCCGCACGGTGGCCCGCGGGCCGTACGCCACGCCGGAGACCGGAGGTAGATGACATGGCCAGCCGCATCCTCATCGCGGAGGACGAGGCGCGGATCGCGTCGTTCGTCGAGAAGGGACTGCGCGCCAACGGCTTCACGACCACGATCGCGACTGACGGCACCACCGCCTACAGCCTCGCGAAGTCGGGGGCGTTCGACCTCGTCGTCCTCGACATCGGCCTGCCGGGCGAGGACGGCTTCAGCGTGCTGCGCAGGCTGCGTGCCGAGCGGGTGACGATCCCGGTCATCATCCTGACCGCGCGCGACGAGGTGGCCGACCGGGTGGCGGGACTCGAGGGCGGCGCCGACGACTACGTGCCCAAGCCGTTCGCGTTCGAGGAGCTCCTCGCCCGCGTCCGGCTGCGGCTCTACGCCGACCACGTCGCGGAACCCACGACGCTGCGCGCCGGTGCCGTGGTCCTCGACCTGCGCACCCGCAAGGCGACCATCGGCGACAAGGTGGTGGAGCTGAGCGCCCGCGAGTTCGCCCTCGCCGAGCTGCTGGTGCGCCACCCGGACCAGGTGCTGTCCCGCGAGCAGATCCTCAGCCACGTCTGGGGCCTCGACTTCGACCCCGGGTCGAACGTCGTCGACGTCTACATCAGGTACCTGCGCCGCAAGCTCGGCGCCGACACCATCGCGACCGTCCGCGGCATGGGGTACCGCCTGGTGGCTCAGGAGTCCGGCGGCTGAACCGCCACGAGCTCACCGCCGCGTCGTCGCGGCGACGCCGGCGATCAGGATGCCGCCGACCACGAGGTGCATGCAGAGCAGCGTGACCATCGCCCCGACGCTCACCGCGCCCAGCGGCCCGGTCAGCGAGATCGCGAGCACGACACCCGAGACGATCAGCCAGACCATCCGCCCGCGCGCCAGCAGCCGCTCGAGCAGCGCGAGCAGGCCCAATCCAACCGCGCTCGCACCTACGGCCATCAGCAGCACCGCGAGCGGCCCGACGTGCATCTGCCCGCCCGCCCGGACGATGAGGTCGACCCCGGCCACCGGCACGGCGACCGCCCACACGGCGAACCCGCCCGCGACCGCGCCGAGCGCCGCGCTCAGGCGCTTCCCCCAGGCTGCCGTCCCGCGCATGTTCGGTTCGGCTGCCGCCTCGTTCGCGGTGTTCGTCATCTCGAGCCCATCCCCTCGGTCGTGCCCGTCGGGTACTGCCGTCGCCGAGAACGCTACGGACGGTACGCGACGCCCGAGCAGTACCGCAGGAACAGAGTCGGAAATCGGTTGCCGGACTGTCGGCCGGGACGGGTAGCGTCCTGATCGTGGCAGAAACCCGCACGCTCGTGCACGCGCGCGCCCTGGTCAAGCGCTTCGGCTCGTTCGAGGCCGTGCGCGGGATCGACCTCGACGTGCGCCGCGGCGAGTTCTTCGGCTTCCTCGGGCCGAACGGCGCGGGCAAGAGCTCGACCATGCGCATGGTCGCCTGCGTGTCGCCACCCACGGGCGGCGAGCTGTCGATCCTCGAGATGGATCCACGCCGGGAAGGACCGGAGATCCGGGCCCGCCTCGGCGTCGTGCCCCAGGACGACACGCTCGACACCGAGCTCACCTGCCGCGAGAACCTCGTGGTCTACGCCCGCTACTTCGGCATCCCGCGCCGTATCGCCAAGCAGCGGGCCGACGAGCTACTCGAGTTCGTCCAGCTCACCGACCGGGCCGGCGACAAGGTGGAGCCGCTGTCCGGCGGCATGAAGCGGCGACTGACCATCGCGCGCTCGCTCGTCAACGAGCCCGAGCTGCTGCTGCTCGACGAGCCGACGACCGGGCTCGACCCGCAGGCACGCCACCTGGTCTGGGACAAGCTGTTCCGGCTCAAGACCCAGGGCGTCACCCTCGTCCTCACCACGCACTACATGGACGAGGCCGAGCAGCTCTGCGACCGGCTCGTGGTCATGGACAAGGGCGAGATCGCCGCGCAGGGCTCGCCCCGCGAGCTGATCGGGCGCTACGCCACCCGCGAGGTCGTCGAGCTGCGGTTCGACGTCGCCGACCACGGCGACGTGGCGACCAAGCTCGACGGCATCGTCGAGCGTCAGGAGGTGCTGCCCGACCGCATCCTGCTGTACTCCGACCATGGCGAAACCGCCCTGGCCGAGGTCCACGACCGCGGCCTGTCGCCGCTCAGCGCCCTGGTGCGGCGCAGCACGCTGGAGGACGTCTTCCTCCGCCTCACCGGCCGCACGCTCGTCGACTGACATGAGCGTCTCCGCCGCCAACGCGTCCCACGCGTTCGAGTGCTACATCCAGCAGTACCGCCGCACCTGGCGCGGCAGCGTCTTCTCCACGTTCCTCATGCCGCTGGTCTACCTCGGGGCGATGGGAGTCGGGGTCGGCACCCTCATCGACGACCCCGGCGTGACGGGCTCGCTCGGCGGCTCGTACCTCGACTTCCTGGCACCGGGCCTGCTCGCCGCGTCGGTCCTGCTGGTGGTCATCGGCGAGTGCACCTGGCCGGTCATCTCGCAGATCAAGTGGGACAAGACCTTCTACGCCATGCTCGCCACGCCGCTGAGCAGCACCGACGTCCTCGTCGGCCACCTCGCGTGGGTCGGCGTGCGCGCGGCCATGACGGCCGCGGCGACGTACCTCGCGATGCTGGTCTTCGGCGTGGTCGACCACGCACTGTCCCTGCTGACCCTGCCGGCCGCGATCCTCACCGGCCTGGCGCTCGCCACGCCGATCTACGCGTTCGCGGTGACGCGCAAGAACGAAGCATCGTTCTCGCTGCTCTACCGGTTCGGCAGCGTGCCGCTCTTCCTGTTCTCCGGCACCTTCTTCCCGGTCACCGAGCTGCCCACCGCGGTCCAGCCGCTTGCGTACGTCTCGCCGCTGTGGCACGGCGTCGACCTGTGCCGCACCCTCGTCGCCGGCGGCACGACGCTGCCGATGGCGCTGCTCCACGTCGGCTACCTCGCCGGCTGGATGGTGGTCGGCTTCGTGCTCGCCCGCCGCGGGTTCGCCAGGCGGATGGTGGTGTGAGGTGGTCACCACGATGTTCGTCACGCGCTCGATGACCAGCCGCGGCAAGGGCCGCAGGATGTTCGAGCGCAACGTCCTCGCCTACCGCAGCGGCTGGTTCGTCTTCGCCTCGGGGCTGTTCGAGCCGGTGTTCTACCTGTTCTCGCTGGGCATCGGTCTCGGTGCGCTCGTCGGCACGATCGACGTCGGCGGCCGGCAGGTGCCGTACCCCGTGTTCGTCGCACCGGCGATGCTCGCGGTGTCGGCCATGAACGGCGCGCTCACCGAGACGACCTTCAACATGTTCGCGCGGCTCAAGTACGCGCGGCTCTACGACTCGGTCCTCGCCACACCGATGCGTCCGGTCGACGTCGCCCTCGGCGAGATCGCCTGGGCGCTCGCGCGGGGCGGCTGCTACTCGGCGGCGTTCCTCGCGCTGATGGCCGTCATGGGCTATGTCGAGTCCTGGTACGGGCTGCTCGCGCTGCCCGCGACGATCCTCATCGGCTACGCGTTCGGCGCCGTCGGCATGGCGTTCGCGACGTTCATGCGCAGCTGGCAGGACTTCGACTACCTCGGCTTCGTCATCATGGTGCTGTTCCTGCTGTCGGCGACGTTCTACCCGCTCGACGTCTACCCCGACTGGGTGCAGCCGATCGTGCAGTGGACCCCGCTGACCCAGTCCGTCGAGCTGATCCGCGAGCTGACCACCGGCAGCATCTCCGCCATGACCGCCGTGCACGCCGGCTACCTCGCGGTGCTCAGCGTCGCCGGCTCCGTCGCGTCGAGCCGCCGCATCGACCGCCTGCTCTGCCAGTGAGGCGCGCCGGTCAGACCTCGCCGTCCTTCGGGAGGTCGAGGTCGTCGCTCTGGGCGAGCTCCTCGATGTTGACGTCCTTGAACGTCACCACCCGCACGCTCTTCACGAACCGCTTCATCCGGTAGAGGTCCCACACCCAGGCGTCGGTCATGGTGACCTCGAAGTACACCTCGCCGGTGCCCGACGTGCGCACCTGCAGCTGGACGTCGTTGGTCAGGTAGAAGCGCCGCTCCGTCTCGACCGAGTGCGTGAACAGGCGGAGCACGTCGCGGTACTCCTTGTAGAGCTGGAGCTCCATCTCGGTCTCGTACTTCTCGAGATCCTCGGTACTCATGCGCGCCTCACCTCTTCCTCCTCCTCGAGCGTCAGGCCGTCGATCGGGGCCTCCCCGTCATCATGTCTCATCGCGCCCCGCACCGTGACGAACCGCCGACGGTGCTCCGGACACGGTCCGTGGTCGGCGAGTGTCCTGCGGTGACCCGCTGTCACGTAGCCCTTGTGCACGTCGAACCCGTACGCGGGGAACTCCTCGTGCATCTCCGTCATCAGCCGGTCCCTGGTGACCTTGGCGATCACCGATGCCGCGGCCACGCAGCCGATCACGGCGTCGCCCTTGGGCACGGCCAGCCCGGGGACCCCGAGGCCGCTCACCGGGAAGCCGTCGCTCAGCACGTAGCGCGGCTGCGGGTCGAGCCGCGCGAGCGCCCGGCGCATGCCCTCGATGTCCGCGACGTGCATGCCGAGCCGGTCGCACTCCCCGGCCGCCACGACGACGACACTCCAGGCGAGCGCACGCCGGACGATCTCCCGGTACGCGCGCTCGCGCTTGAGCGGGGTCATGACCTTGGAGTCGGCGAGCTCCGGGACGATGCCCCGCTGCCCGCCGGGCAGGATCGCCGCACCCACCACCAGTGGCCCGGCACACGCGCCCCGTCCTGCCTCGTCGACGCCCGCCACCGGGGCGAGGCCCGACCTGGCCAGCGCCCGCTCGTATCCGTAGAGGCCGGAGTCGCGGCGCACGCGGATGGGCTGTGTGGTGCCGATCATGGTCGTCGCGGGCGCCACCTGCGGGGACGGCCGGGCGCGAGCGTCAGCACACCGGCGAGCGCGACCAGCGGTGCGTGGTCGCCGCCCGTGCCCACGACGCCGGACGGCTGGGCGGCTCCGTGCAGGGCACGTTGGTCGAACGTGTCGGGGCGCGCCAGCGATGTCCAGTGGTCGGTCGGCCAGACGATCGCGAACGCCTTGCCGATGACCGCGTCCTCGGGCACCGTGCCGAGGTTGCCGTCGTCGACGTGCTCGCGCGAGTCGGCCGACAGCGACCGGTGGTCACCCATCACCCACAGCCGCCCCTGCGGGACGGTGACGGCGTTCTTGCCCGCGAACTCCTTCGCGCACGGCTGGTCGCCCGGGTAGAGGTAGGGCTTCTCCTGCAGCCGCACGCCGTTGACGTACATGCCGAACCCGGTGTCGGACCTGCGGCACTCGACCTTGTCACCGGGGACGCCGATGACCCGCTTGACGAAGTCCTCCTCGCCGATGGGCGTGCCGCCGAAGAACTGCGAGATCCAGCGGAACGCCCGCACCACGGGGTTGGCCTGGTCGTCGGCCGGCACCTCCACCTCGGGGGTGAAGGACCCGGCGCCGTCGAAGACGATCACATCGCCGCGTTCGACGTCGCCGAAGCGGTACACCATCTTGTTGACGAGGACCTTGTCGCCGATCTGCAGGGTGTTCTCCATCGACCCCGACGGGATCATGTACGCCTCGAACACGAGGCCGCGCAGTAACGCCGTCAGACCGAGCACGAGCACGACGAGGATCACGAGCTCCTTGAAGAAGGCGCTCTTCTTGCTGGTGGTCCCCTTGTCGCCCGACGCCTTGGCCGACTCCCTCACGTCGCCGACCCTTCCCGTCCCGCGACCCTCCGACGGGTCCTGCCTCGCACCAGCCCGGCGCCGACCACGACGTGCAGCGTCGGGACGATGTCTTCCCCCCGTGGTCCCGGCCGGTGCCGAGGTCTCCAGATCGTCGGTCATCGCGTCAGAGCGTATCCCGTCAGTGGGGCCAGGATCGGTCACGACATCAGGACGCGGAGGAGACCTCGCGACGCTCCTTGATCTTCGCGGCCTTGCCGCGGCGGTCACGCAGGTAGTAGAGCTTCGCCCGACGGACGTCGCCGCGCGTGGCGACCTCGATGCGCTCGATGGTCGGCGCGTGGATCGGGAACGTGCGTTCGACCCCCACGCCGTAGCTGACCTTGCGCACGGTGAACGACTCGCGCAGCCCGGCGCCCTGGCGACGGATGACGGCACCCTGGAAGACCTGGATGCGGCTCTTGTTGCCCTCGACGACGCGGACGTGGACCTTGAGCGTGTCGCCGGCGCGGAAGTCCGGGATGTCCGCACGCATCGAGGCGGCGTCGATCTCGTCGAGGCGGTGCATGATGAGTCCTTCGCAGGAAGTCGTGGGAATGCTCTCGCCGGCCAGTCCACTGGCACGGGTCGTTCAAGTTTGCCACACGGGCGGGAGACCAGCGAATCCAGCCCTGGCGGCCGGCCTCTCTACGGCTGCGATCCCTCCGGCTCCTGCCCGAGCAGGTCGGGACGCCGCTCGGCGGTCCTGGCCAGCGCCGCCTCGCGTCGCCACCGGGCGACGAGCTGGTGGTTGCCGGAGAGCAGCTCCTCGGGCACGGCTCGGCCGCGCCACACGGCGGGCTTGGTGTACACCGGGTACTCGAGCAGACCGTCGACGTGGGACTCCTCGACCAGCGAGGCGGGGTTGCCGAGCACCCCGGGCAGCAGCCGGCTCGTCGCCTCGATCATGACGAGCGCCGCGACCTCGCCGCCGGCCAGCACGTAGTCGCCGATCGACACCTCCTCGACGGGGACCCGCTCGGCGTAGGCCTCCACCACCCGGGCGTCGATGCCCTCGTAGCGGCCGCAGGCGAAGACCAGCCACGGCTCCCGCGCGTAGCGGTGGGCGTCGTCCTGGGTGAACCTGTGCCCGCTGGGCGTCGGGACGACCACCCGCGGCGCACCGCCGCCGGCGTCCGACTCCGCCACCAGGGCGTCGAGCGCGCGCCCCCAGGGCTCGGGGGTCATCACCATGCCCGCGCCGCCGCCGTACGGCGAGTCGTCGACGGAGCGGTGGACGTCCTCGGTCCAGTCGCGCAGGTCGTGCACGCGGACGTCGAGCAGCCCGGTGGTCCTGGCACGCCCGATCAGCGAGACGTCCAGCGGCGCGAGGTACTCGGGGAAGATCGTGACGACGTCGATGCGCACCCTCAGCCCTCCTCGTCGTCAAGCAGACCGGGGGGCGGGTCGACCACCAGCCGGCGGTTGGCGAGGTCCACCACCGGCACCATCGCCGCGACGAACGGGACGAGCACCTCTCCGCCGGTCGCCCGCTCGATGACGAGCACGTCCTGGGCCGGGTGGAGGACGTCGGTGACCGTGCCGACCTCGGCGCCGTCGGTGGTGACGACTGACGAGCCGATCAGCTCGAGGTCGTGGACGTCGTCGGGGTCGGTGCTCGGCGTCAGGTCGTCGCTGTCGAACACGAGCTCGACTCCGCGTAGCCCCTCGGCGGACGTCCGGTCACCCGCCTCGGCGAACCGTACGCGCATCCGGTCGGCGTGCGGGCTCGCGGCCTCGATCGTCAGGGCGCCGGTGCCGTCACCGCGTCGCAGGACCGCACCGGCCCGGAACCGGCGTGCCGGTTCGTCGGTGCGGACGTCGACGAGCACGTCGCCGCGCAGCCCGTGGGCACGCAGCACCCGGCCGATGACGATGAGCACGGGGCGCCCCCGCGTCAGCGCCCCGCGCCGTTGCGCCGAGAGCCCCGTGAGGCGCCGTGCGCCTCGAACTCGACCCGCTGGTGCTCGCCCTGGGACAGGGCGTCGACGACCGTGCGGATGTTCTGCGCGGTACGGCCGCTGCGGCCGATCACGCGGCCGAGGTCGTCCGGGTGTACCCGGACATCGAGGATCTTGCCGCGGCGCAGCGCACGCGAGCGCACGGTCACGTCGTCCGGGTGGTCGACGATGCCGCGAACCAGGTGTTCGACGGTCTCGCTGAGCATGCTCAGGCCTCGCTGGAGGCGTCGGCCTGCGGCGCCTCACTCGCGGCCCTCTTGGCCGGCGCGCCGGAGTCGCCCGACTCCTTGGCGGCGGCCTCGTAAGCAGCCTGCTTGTCGGCCCGGGTCCTGGGCGGCTTCACGGTGCTCTCGGCGTTCGGGTCGCCCTGGAACCGCTGCCAGTCGCCGGTGAGCTTCAGCAGGTGGCGCACTGGGTCACTCGGCTGCGCGCCCACCTTCAGCCAGTACTGCGCCCGCTCGGAGTCGACCTCGATGAGCGAGGGGTCTTCCTTCGGGTGGTACTTGCCGATCTCCTCGATGGCGCGGCCGTCACGCTTGGTGCGTGAGTCCATGACCACGATGCGGTACTGGGGGTTGCGGATCTTCCCCAGGCGCTTGAGCCTGATCTTGACTGCCACGGGTGTGGTGTCTCCTCATGTGTCGTACGCGACTAGGCGACCGAAACCCCGGTGGGGTCGGTGTCCGGCGCCCGGGACGGCGCGTGCCGGAGGTAGAGAGGGACCTCGGCATCGCGCGCCAGTGTGCAATTGTGCCAGAACGCGCGACCCGCCGCGTACGGAGGGCCCGCGACCGGCCGCCGCGCCCTACTTCTCGCGCGGCGGGGGCGGGTTGAGCTTGGACAGGTCGGGCATGCGGAACCCGCCGAAGCCGCCGGGCATCCCCCCGCCGGGAGCGCCGCCGGTGAGGTCGGGCATGCCGGCCGGCAGCCCCAGCCCGCCCGGCTGCTTCGTGCCGCCGCCGCTGCGCCCCTTGGCCCCCTTCTTCTTGCCCTTGCCCTTCCCCTTGCGCTGCTGCTTGGCCTTGCGGCCGCCCGGCATACCCGGCATGCCGGGGATGCCACCGCCGCTCATCTGCTTCATCATCTTGCGCGCCTCGTTGAAGCGCTCGACGAGGTGGTTGACGTCGGTGACGGTGGTGCCCGAGCCGCTCGCGATGCGGAGCCGGCGCGAGCCGTTGATGATCTTCGGTGTATGGCGCTCCGCCGGTGTCATCGACTGGATGATCGCGGTGAGCCGGTCGACGTCGCGATCGTCGATCTGGTCGATCTGCTCGCGCATCTGGTTCATGCCGGGAACCATGCCGAGCAGGCTGGAGATCGATCCCAGCTTGCGCACCATCGCGATCTGCTGCAGGAAGTCCTCGAGGGTGAAGTCGTCGCCGGTGGCCAGCTTGCCGGCCATCTCGGTGGCCTGGTCCTCGTCGAACGTGCGCTGCGCCTGCTCGATCAGTGTCAGCATGTCGCCCATGCCGAGGATCCGCGACGCCATGCGGTCGGGGTGGAAGACGTCGAAGTCGTCGAGCTTCTCGCCGGTCGACGCGAACATCACCTGGCGGCCGGTCACGTGGGCGACCGACAGTGCGGCACCCCCGCGCGCGTCGCCGTCGAGCTTGGTGAGGACGACGCCGTCGAAGCCGACGCCCTCGAGGAACGCCTCCGCCGTGGTGACGGCGTCCTGACCGATCATCGCGTCGACGACGAACAGGATCTCGTCCGGATTGACGGCGTCGCGGATGTCCACCGCCTGCTTCATCATGTCCGCGTCGATGCCCAGGCGTCCGGCCGTGTCGACGAGGATCACGTCGTACTGCTGCCGCCTGGCGTGGTCGACGGCGTCGCGCGCGACGGCCACCGGGTCGCCGACGCCGTTGCCCGGCTCGGGGGCGAACACCGCGACCTGCGCGCGCTCGCCGAGCACCTGCAGCTGCTGCACCGCGTTGGGACGCTGGAGGTCGGCGGCGACGAGCAGCGGTACGTGGCCCTGCTCGCGCAACCAGTGCGCCAGCTTGCCGGCGAGCGTCGTCTTACCCGTGCCCTGCAGGCCCGCGAGCATGAGGACCGTCGGCGGTGTCTTGGCGAAGCGCAGCCGGCGGGTCTCGCCGCCGAGGGTGTCGACGAGCTCGTCGTTGACGATCTTGATGACCTGCTGCGCGGGATTGAGCGCGTCGTGCACCTCCGCGCCGAGGGCCCGTTCTTTGACGCGGGCAATGAAATCCTTGACCGCCGGCAGCGCGACGTCCGCCTCGAGCAGGGCGATGCGGATCTCGCGACAGGTGGAGGTGACGTCGTCCTCCGTCAGGCGCCCCTTCTTGCGGAGCGCGCTGAAGACGGACTCGAGTCGGTCGGTCAGGGTTTCAAACACGTTACGAAGTCCTCGGGTAGACACGTTCCGGTGGAATACTCACCAGGGTATCGGCACAGGTGGCGACCGTGGTCTACTCTCGGGCCACCTACGAGACGAGCCGAGTGGTTCGACCTACATTCTGGAGGAGAGAACGTGCGCCAACGTGCATGGGTCCGCGTCGGGGTGGCGTTCGCTGCCGCGGCGCTCGTCTTGACGTCCTGCGGCAACCGCGGCGAGGACAACAACAGTGGTGGCGGCGGTGACGACGCGGGCAAGGTCGCCAAGATCGGGGTCATCTCCCCCACCTCAGGTGATCTCTCGGCACTCGGCATCGGCATCCGCGACTCCGTCGACCTGGCTGTCAAGCAGGCCAACGAGAAGAAGCTCATCCCCGGCTGGACGCTCGAGGTCGCGGCGGAGGACGACGAGGGCAAGCCCGACGTCGCCAAGAACGCCGCCACCAAGCTCGCCAACGACGACGAGGTCGTCGCGGTGGTCGGCACGCTGAACTCCAGCACCAGCCAGCAGGTGCAGCCGGTCCTCTCGGCCGCGAACATCACCCAGGTCTCGCCGGCCAACACCGGCACCGAGCTGACCCAGGGCGCGGACTGGAAGACCACGCCGAAGCGGGCGTACGAGAACTACTTCCGCGTCTGCACCACCGACGCGATCCAGGGTCCGTTCGCGGCGCGCTACGTCTACAACGAACTGAAGATCACCGAGGTCGCGACGATCCACGACAAGAAGACCTACGGTCAGGGCCTCGCGGAGTCGTTCACCGCGGAGTTCGAGAAGCTCGGCGGCAAGATCGTGTCCAAGCAGACGATCACACCCGAGGACAAGGACTACAGCGCCGTCATCTCGAAGATCAAGCCGAAGAACCCCGGCCTGATCTACTACGGCGGCGAATACCCGCAAGCCGGTCCGCTGAAGCAGCAGCTCAAGTCGAACGGTGTCGACGCGAAGTTGATGGGTGGCGACGGCACGTACTCGACCGAGTTCATCCCGTTGGCGGGCAAGGCCGCGAGCGGCTTCCTCGCCACCTCGATCGGTGCGCCGCTGAACAAGCTCCCGGCGGCCGAGCAGTACACCAAGGACTACAAGGCGGGCGGCTACAAGGGTGACAACTCGTCGTACGGCGCGTACTCCTACGACTCCGCCACGGCGATCCTCAACGCACTCAAGACCTCGCTCAAGGATGCCGACGACGCCAAGTCGGCGCGGCAGGCGACGGTCGACGCGATGAAGGACGTCTCGTTCGACGGCCTCTCGGGCGAGGTCGCGTTCGACGAGTACGGCGACACCACCAACCGGGTACTGACCGTCTACGAGGTCAAAGGCGACGAGTTCACGGACGTCAACACCGAGGAGTTCAAGTAGTAGACGGCGGGAGACGAGAGCTCACACCGTGACAACCGGGGCCGGGCCACGAGCCTGGCCCCGGAGCGGTCACGTGGAGAACTGACCTCGGAGGTCCGCAAGCGTGGAGGTTCTGCCACACGGCCTTGAGCTGCTCCTGCAGCAACTGGTCAACGGACTGTCGCTGGGCGCCCTGTACGCGCTCATCGCAGTCGGTTACACCGTGGTGTACGGCATCATCCAGCTCATCAACTTCGCGCACGGCGAGGTGTTCATGATCGGGGCGTTCGGCGCGCTCACGGTGTGGACGGTGCTGTTCCGTGACATGACCGCGCTGTGGATCTTCCCGTTCATGGTGATCGGCGCCATCGGCGCGTCGATCGGCGTAGCCGTACTGATGGAGCGGGTGGCGTACCGGCCGTTACGCAGCGCACCGCGACTGGCGCCGCTGATCACCGCCATCGGCGTCTCGGTCTTCCTCCAGGAGGCCGTCCGCCTCTTCTACGGCCGGATCCCGAGCTTTCCCAACGCCACCAGGGCGATCCCGTTCCCGCAGATCGACGGCATCACCGGACAGCCGCTCGTCGTCTTCGGCGTCACCGTGCAGCGGTCGGCGGTGTTCACCATCACCGCGCTCATCATCTGCACGATCTTCCTGTACTGGTTCGTCAACCGCACCCGCACCGGCCGGGCGATGCAGGCGACGTCCCAGGATCCCGACACCGCGCGGCTGATGGGCATCAACGTCGACCGCATCATCGTCGTCGCGTTCGCCCTCGGTGCGGCCCTGGCCGCCATCGCGGGCATCGCGCACGGCCTCAAGTACACCAACATCGACTTCCGGATGGGATTCATCGCCGGGCTCAAGGCGTTCACTGCCGCTGTGCTCGGCGGTATCGGCAACATCTACGGCGCCGTGCTCGGCGGGCTCGTCCTCGGTCTCGTCGAGACCCTCGCGACGCAGTACATTCCCGGCCAGTTCGGCGGCAGCGCCTGGAAGGACGTCTGGGCGTTCGCGCTCCTCATCCTCGTCCTCGTCTTCCGGCCGCAGGGTCTGCTCGGCGCGCGGGTGGTGGACCGCGCATGAACCAAGCGCAGGAGCTCGGCGAGAGAGGAGGCGAGCGCGCATGAACGCCGTGCGAAACCTCGACGCGTTGCTGCGCAAGAGCTTCGGCCGACTCGCCTGGCCGTTGTCGCTCGCGGGCGCCGTGCTCATGCTGGTCGGCACCCTGCTGCCGTGGACCTACGACGACGACATCCTCGACGACCTCACGCTGTACTTCTACCCGGCAGGGCCGCAGGTCTACACGCTCGTCCTGTCCCTCGTCGCGTTCCTCATGCTGCTGTCCGTCCGCGGCCCGCTGTCCGCACGTCTGCGCACGGTCCTGCCCAACGCCGAGAGCGGCGCCCGCACGACCGGCTTCTTCTCCTTCCTCGTGGTGTGGCTCGTCCTGCTGGGCATCGCCGTCAGCCTCGGCGGCTTCATCAACCTCGACCCCGGTGGCTGGGTCTCCGGCGCCGGCGCACTGCTCCTGCTCGTCGCGACACGCGCCCTGCCCGAGAGCGCGCTCCGCGTCCCCGAGTGGCGGCTGCCCGACTGGGCGCAGATCCTGGTGATCGCCGCGACCCTCGGGCTCGTGCTCTGGGGCAGCGCGTACGCGCTGGGCCGCGAGGACGCCTGGGTCTTCGTCGACTTCCTGGTGTTCGCCACCGGACTCGTCCTCGCCTCGCGGACGGTCGGGCTCCTCGGCTACGTGGGCGAGGTGGCGGCGAGGTTCCGCCGCGTCACGCTGCTGGCCGCGTTCCTCGTCGCGTTCCTCTTCCCGTTCACCCAGGACGGCAGCGACGCCAACATGTCGATCGCCGCACAGGTCCTGGTCTTCGCGACGACGGCCATCGGCCTCAACATCGTGGTCGGTCTCGCCGGCCTGCTCGACCTCGGCTACATCGCCTTCCTCGGCTCCGGCGCGTACGTCGGCGCGATGCTGTCGAACTCCGCGTTCGCCACCATCGGCTGGAAGCCGCCGTTCCTCGTCGTCGTGGTCCTCGGCGCGGTGATCGCGGCATGCTTCGGCCTCATCATCGGCAGTCCGACGCTGCGGGTCAGCGGTGACTACCTCGCCATCGTCACGCTGGCGTTCGGCGAGATCTTCAAGATCACCATGAACAACCTGGACGGCACCAACGGACCGGACCTCACCAACGGGCCGAACGGCATCCCCGGCATCCCCGACCTGCGGATCGGGTCGTTCGACTTCGGCGACCCGCACATCGTCTTCGGCATCGAGATCGGCCGCTTCGCGAACTACTACATCCTCCTGTTGGCGGTCATCGCGCTCGTGATCCTCGCGTTCGTCCGGCTCAACGACTCACGCATCGGGCGCGGCTGGGTGGCGATCCGCGAGGACGAGCGGGCGGCCGACGCGATGGGGATCAACACGTTCGGTCTGAAGCTCCTCGCCTTCGCCGGCGGCGCGTTCCTCGCCGGTCTCGCCGGCACGATCAAGGCGCACCACGACGTGTCGGTCACCCCCGACCAGTACCAGTTCCTCGAGTCCGCGTTCCTGCTCTCCGCCGTCGTGCTCGGCGGCATGGGCACGGTCGCGGGCGTCCTGCTCGGCGCGACGATCCTCAAGCTCCTGCCGGAGAAGCTCCGGTTCTTCTCCGACTACCGGCTGCTGCTCTTCGGCCTGCTGCTCGTCGTGATGATGCGCTTCCGGCCGGAGGGCATCATCGCGAGCAAGCGCCGGCAGCTCGAACTGCACGAGGAGGACGAGAAGCTCGCGTCCGAGCTCGAGGGCCAGGTCGCCGACACGGAGGTGCCGACGAAATGACAGTGTTCCCCACCGCCCTCCTCCGCTCCGCTCCTCGCTCACGTGCGCCGGGCTCGACCCTCGCTCTCGTCGTCCTCGCCGCGATGCTCACTCCGGAGGCCGGCTCATGACCACCACACCGGTCGAGACGACCGACAGCACCACCGGCGGACCGCAGGACGCCCCGCCCGTCCTGCGGGCACACGGCATCACGATGCGCTTCGGCGGCCTCGTCGCCGTCAACAACGTCGACTTCCAGGTGCACGACCAGGAGATCGTCGGACTGATCGGGCCCAACGGCGCGGGCAAGACGACGTTCTTCAACTGCCTCACCGGGATGTACCGACCGACCCGCGGCAGGGTGACGTACCGCGGCAGGCGGCTGCCGCCGCAGCCCCGTCTCGTCGCCCGCGCCGGGGTGGCACGCACGTTCCAGAACATCAGGCTGTTCGGCAACATGACCGCGCTCGAGAACGTCATGGTCGGCCGCTACTGCCGCACCAGGTCGGGAGTGCTCACCTCCATCGTCCGGGGGCCGCGCTACCGGCGGGAGGAGCGCGAGACGCTCGACCGGTCGCGTGAGCTGCTCTCCTTCGTGGGGCTCTCCGCCGTCGGCAACAGCCTCGCGCGCAACCTCTCGTACGGCGACCAGCGCCGGCTCGAGATCGCCCGGGCACTCGCGACCGATCCCGGCCTGCTGCTGCTCGACGAGCCGACCGCCGGCATGAACCCGCAGGAGACCGGGCAGGCCACCGACCTCATCTTCGCGATCCGCGAACGCGGGCTCGGCGTCGTCGTCATCGAGCACGACATGCGGTTCATCTTCCGGCTGTGCGACCGGATCACCTGTCTCGTGCGGGGCGAGGTACTCGTCGAGGGCACGGCCGAGCAGGTGCAGTCGGACGAGCGCGTCATCGAGGCTTACCTCGGCACCGGCCCGACCCAGGACGACAAGGCCGACGGCTCCGGGGAGGCCGCCACGTGAGCCCCATCCTGGAGGTCACCGACCTCGAAGTCGCGTACGGCAAGATCAAGGCGGTCAAGGGCATCAGCTTCTCCGTCGAGGAGGGCCAGCTCGTCAGCCTCATCGGCACCAACGGTGCCGGCAAGACCACGACCCTGCGCACGATCTCCGGCCTGTTGCGCCCCGAGTCGGGCACGGTGTCGTTCCAGGGCACGCGGATCGACCAGGTCCCCGCCCACCTCGTCGTGGAGCGCGGCCTCGCCCACGTGCCCGAGGGCCGCCATATCTTCCCGCGCATGACCGTCGAGGAGAACCTCCTGCTCGGCGCGTACACCCGCAAGGGGCAGAACGTCAGCGGCGACCTCACCAAGGTCTACGAGCTGTTCCCCGTGCTGAAGGAACGCCGCCGCCAGCAGGCGGGCACGTTCTCCGGCGGCGAGCAGCAGATGCTCGCGATAGGCCGCGCGCTGATGTGCGACCCGACGCTGCTGATGCTCGACGAGCCGTCGATGGGGCTGTCGCCCATCATGATGGCGCGGATCATGGACACGCTCACCGAGCTGCGCGAGCGCGGCACGACGATCCTGCTGGTCGAGCAGAACGCCCAGGCCGCGCTCGAGCTCGCCGACTACAGTCACGTGCTCGAGATCGGCACGATCGTGCTGTCCGACACCGGCCGCAACCTGCTGGGCAACGCCGAGGTACGTAAGGCCTACCTCGGCGAGGACTGAGCCTCGCTCAGAGCCGGTCGAACGCTGGGGACCCCAACCGGGGCCCGGCCCACAGCTGGGGACCCCAACCGGGGCCATGACCACGACCGGGGACCCCAACGGGGGCCGGTGGCAGAGAGTCGGGCTACGCCTGGAGCTTGGCGAGGGCCTCGCGCACGGTGCCGTCGGTCTGGGCGAGTGCGTCGGCGGCCTGCGTGGTGGGCACGCCGGACAGCAGCGCGACGAGTGCCACCCTGAGGTCACCGCCGGCGTCGGCGAGCGCGCCGGCGCACGTCTCCTGTTCCGCGCCCGTCGCCTCGACGAGGATGCGCACCGACCGGCCCCTGAGCTTCTCGTTCGTCGCGAGCAGGTGCACCATCAGGTTCGAGTACGTGCGGCCGAGCAACACCATCGCGGCGGTCGACAGGGAGTTCAGCACGAGCTTCGTGGCCGTGCCCGCCTTCAGCCTGGTGCTGCCGGCGATCGCCTCCGCACCGGTGTCCGGGCCGACGTGCACGTCGGCGAGCGACGCGAGCGGGGACGCCGGGTTCGCGGTGACGAGGACGGTGGCCGCGCCGCGTTCCCGCGCCCGGCGCAGCGCTCCCGCGACGTACGGCGTGCGCCCGCTCGCCGCGATGCCGATCGCCACGTCGTCGGGGCCGAGGACCGAGGCCTCGGCGGCGCCCGCCTCCTCGTCGTCCTCGACGTTCTCGGCGGCCTGGGTCAGCGCGGCGGACCCGCCGGCGTGGTGGGCGACGACGAGACCCGCCGGGACGGAGAACGTCGGCGGCAGCTCGGCCGCGTCGAGCGCGGCCAGCCGGCCCGATGTGCCCGCGCCGAAGTAGTGCAGGTGTCCGCCGATGCGCAGCCGTTCGACGACGATGTCGACCGCCTTCGCCAGTTCGGGCAGCACGTCGGCGACGGCGTTGGCGACCAGTGCGTCCTCGGCGTTGAGCAACCGGAGGACGTCGATCGCAGGGAGGCGGTCGATGTCGGCGGTACGCGGATTGCGCTCCTCGGTGGGACCGTCGACGGGCGCCGTCATCGGCCCTTCCTGCGCGCCTGGCCGGCGCCGCCGCGTCGCGACTGGACCGCGAGGTACGTCGCCTCGAGCGCGTCGCGCGCGTCGTCGTAGGTGCGCTGCGCGACGCCGACGAACACACAGTCGATCACGCTGAGCTGGGCGATCCTGCTGGCGGTGGCGCCCGACCTGAACGTCATCTCCCGCGCCGCGGTGCTCAGCACGTGGTCGGCGGTGCTCGCGATCCGCGACCGGGGGAAGTTCGTCAGCGCCACGGTCGTGGCGCCATTGGCGGCCGCCTGCCCCAGGGCGTCGATCGTGTCGTCGGTCTCGCCGGAGTGGGAGATCGCGAACGCGACGTCGTCAGCCCCGAGCAATGCGGCGCTGGTGAGCATGACGTGGGTGTCGGACCACGCGAACGCATGCAGCCCGATGCGGTACAGCTTCTGCTGGAGGTCGAGCGCCACGAACGCGCTCGCGCCGACGCCGTAGACGTCGACCCGCGAGGCACGCGTCACCGCGTCGACGACCAGCTCCAGCGTCTCGACGTCGAGCTGCTTCGCGGTGTCCTCGATGGCGCGGGCATCGTGCCAGGTGACCTTCTGGACGACGTCCGCCAGCCCGTCGGACAGCGAGATGTCGCCGCCGACGCCGGAGGAGTCGGAGCCTGCCTCGCGGCCCGCGTCGGACGCCAGGGCGAGGCGCAGGCCCGGATAGCCGTCGAATCCGATCGCGCGGCAGAAGCGGATGACCGTCGTCTCCGAGGTGCCGCAGGTGCGCGCCAGCTCGGTGATCGTGAGGTTCGGAGCACCGGCCGGGTCGGCCAGGATGTGCTCGGCGACGCGTTGTTCGGCCGGGCGCAGCGACGGGAGCAGCGCGCGAATGCGTACCTGCACGCCACCGGCCTGCGGCGGTGATTGCGAACCGCTCACCCTGCCGCCTCCACACACGTTGGAAAGTTACCGTCGCCATCATCTCATGGCAGGCGTCCCGCCCGCGACGTCATCAGCGCGCTCGGACGGGAAGCAACGCCTCGGCTACGGCCCTGCCTCGCAGAACGTCGGCGGGAGGCTCCGTCACACCAGGCCCGTGAGCTCGACGGGCAGCTGTCCCCGCGGCTCGACGGCGCCCACGAGAACCCGTGCGAGAGCACGCATCGAGGTGCCGTTGTCGCAGTACGTGGCGACGCACGTCGTCGCGTCGTTGGCGTACGCGAGGTCGTACGGATCGCGCACCGCCACCACGACGACCCGCGCGCGGGTGCCGATCAGCGCCGCCATCAGGCGTCGCTGACCGCCGGTGGGATCGGTGCCCGCGACGTCCCACGCCTTCCTGGTCAGGAGCACGACGACGTCGTGGTGCTTCGCGCGCGCCACAGCCGACCTGATCTCGTCGTCGCCCGGGGAGTCGCCGGTGTCGACCGCGCAGGTCCACGACGCGTACGCCTCGAGCTCCTTCGCCAGCGTCGACGTGGCGCGCTCCCCCGAACCCACGACGAGCACCGCCTGCCACGCGGGGTCGAGAGGCACGAGCCCGGCGTCGTCGCGGACGACCGTCACCGTACGGTCAGCGATCCTGTCGGCGCTGTCGGAGTGGCGGCGCATGCCGACGGTGCGGCCCGCGGCATCGGGCCGTACGTAGGGACCCGCGAACAGGCCACGGCGGTACTTCAGCCGCAGCACCCGCTCGACGGAGCGGTCGATGCGCTCCTCGGTGAGCTCGCCCGCGCGGACGGCCGCGAGCACGGAGTGGAACGCGAGGTCGAGGTTCGGCGGCATCAGGAGCTGGTCGGCGCCCGCCAGCAGCGCGAGCACCGGCACGCGGTCGTCGCCGTACGTCGACCGGACCCCCTGCATGCGCAGGGAGTCGGTCACCACGAGGCCGTCGAAACCGAGCTCCTCACGGAGCACACCCGTCAGCACCGGCGCGGACAGCGTGGCGGGATCACCGGACGGGTCGAGCGCCGGCACGACGATGTGGCCGGTCATCACGGCGTCGACGTCGTCGGCGACCACCGCGCGGAACGGGGCGGCGTCGACGCGATCCCACTCCTCCCGCTCGTGCTTCACGACCGGGACGCCGACGTGACTGTCGACGGACGTGTCGCCGTGGCCGGGAAAGTGCTTGGCCGTCGCGATGATGCCCGCCTCGCGGTACCCGCGCACCTGCGCCCCGGCGAGCCGCGCGACGAGCTCGGGGTCGGAGCCGAACGACCGGACGCCTATCACCGGGTTGCGCGGGTTGACGTTGACGTCGACCGCGGGCGCGTAGTCCTGGTTGATCCCGACCGCGCGCAGCTCGCGTCCGGTGACCAGTGCCGCCCGCTGCGCGTCGCGCTCACTGCCCGCGGCGCCGAGCGCCATGTTGCCCGGCAGCTCGGTGAACGGCGGCCCGAGACGGACGACGGCGCCCTGTTCCTGGTCCGTGGCGACGAAGAGCGGCACGGCCGGCCCGTCCTCCATCGCCGCACGCTGGAGCCCGTTCGACAGCCACGCGACCTGTTCCGGCGTGTGGGTGTTGCCCGCCCAGGTGAAGTACGCGACGCCGCCGAGCTGGTACTTCCTGACGACGTCGGCCGGGCTCGCGAGGCCGAACTCGTCGCGATTGCGCGCCTCGTCCCCCGGTGCGGGACGCTCGGCATCGGACCCGTACACGCACGTGACGAACAGCTGGCCGACCTTCTGCTCGAGGCTGAGCCGCGACAGTGTGGCGCGCACCTGCCCGTCGAGGTCGTTCGCCGCGCCGCCGTTGTCGTGTGTCATGGGCGACCGCTTCCTCGCTCCGTTCCGGCACGTGTCGCGGCCGTACAGGTCCGCGTACGAGCACGCACCGTATCCGAAGCCAAGCCCCCCGAGTCCAGTCTCGGACGCTCCGCGACCGCCGAGCGCGTCGGTGTCGACACCGCGTGTGGTCGCGGACCCCGTGGACGACGCACCCCCATCGGCAGCACTCCCCCATGCGCGGCTCGCATGTCCCAGTCTATGAACGCGGTGGCAGCCGGCACCAGGTCTCGTCGATGATGGTGAGCATGTCCATGCCCTCACCACGGTCGAATGACCGCCGGAGGCAGTCAGCACTGTCCGGTACGCCACGAACCCGGTTGAACCGCAACAAGGATCGCACCGTCACCGATCGCGCCATGCTGACGGAGATCCTCGAGCAGGGCATGTTCTGCCATCTCGGCGTCGTCGTCGACGGCGCGCCGCTCGTGATGCCGACGGCGTACGGCGTCGACCTCTCCCCGACCGCGCCGGACGCCCCCGACGGCACGCTGTACGTGCACGGCTCGGTGGCCGCCAAGAGCCTGGTGGCCTCGCCCGAGCAGACGGTGTGCGTCACCGTCACCCACGTCGACGGCCTGGTGCTCGCGCGTTCCGGCTTCCACCACTCGGTCAACTACCGCAGCGCGATGGTGCTCGCGCGCCCGCGCCTGGTGACCGGCGACGCGAAGCACCACGCGCTCGACCTCATCGTCGAGCACCTCGTCCCCGGCCGGACGACGGCCCTGCGACCGCCCACCCGCAAGGACCTCGCGGCCACGACGGTGCTCGCGCTGCCGTTGACGGAGGTCTCGGTCAAGATGCGTTCGGGCGCCGTCAGCGAGGAGGAGTCCGACATCGGCCTGCCGATCTGGGCCGGCGTCATGCCGTTGCGCATGGTCGCCGACCCGCCGCAGACCTCCGACGACTGCGCCGAGCCGGTCCCCGACCACGTGCTGCAGCGCGCCGCCGACCTCGCCTGAGGCATCCGCCCACGCCCGTCCCCCTGACGTCACATGGCACTACCGCTATCCCCCGACTTGACATGGCACTACCTGGTCGAATGACGGTAATGCCCTAGTTCGTCGCCGGTAGTGCCATGTCAAGTGGGGGGGCCGGGTCCGCCTGGTGTCAGGTCCGCCAGAAGCGGGCCCGCCGGTCGCCACCCCGCGTGCCCTGCGTGCCGTCCGCCAGCAGGGCGCGGACCGCCTGCACCGCGGACGGCAGGTCGGCGCCCGCTTCGCCGCGCAGGGCGCGGGCGAGGTCGCGCAGGGCGTCGCACCACGCGTCCGGCGCCCCGACGCTGACGAGGTCGTCGACGAGCACGTCGACGTCGGCGGCAAGCGCGTCGTGGTCATCCCGGTCGAGCCGCTCCAGCAGCTCCTCGACCCGCGGCCGGTACGTGTCCGTGACCGGCGGGACCGCAACCGACTCCCGCCCACGACCGCCGCGCCGTCCCTGCGCACGCGCCGGACCTGGCGCAGCGTGGCCGAACGCCTGGCCGGCGGCGGGTGCGGCGAGGTCGGTCGCGGCCCGCATGGCCATCATCGGCATCGCGCCACCCGCGGGCTGGGGCGCCCACCCGCTGGGCAGTTCGACCGGCTGGGTGACCGGCTGCGGTGACGTCGAGCCGGTTCGGCGGTCACGGTCGACCGCGACGAACGCCGTGAACCGGCTCAGCACGCCGTGGGCCAGCGACACGGCGACGATCCGGTCGGCGAGCTCCTCGTCGCCGGGTCGCGCCGACGCGTACGAGTCCTCGAGGTCGCGGACCCGCGCACGCGCCCAGACCGTGCGCACCGCCATGCTGTCGACCGTCGTCGCGGTCACCCGCTCCGTCAGGCCGTCGGCCGTGACAGTGAAGCGCACGTCGCCCGCGGGTCTCCCCGCGAACCGTCCGGCCACCGTGACGGGCACGCCAGGGAACAGGTCGGGCGCGCGACCAGGCGCCGTCTCGTCCGCGAGCAGCTCGACGCGGTCCGCGGTCACCGTGAGTCCGGTGGCCACGGGCGGCGCGATCCTGCGGTGCAGGTCCGCGACGACGCCGTCGAGCCGGTCCTCGGACTCCACCAGGTCGCACCGACCGGCGCCGACCGACGCGATCCGGCGCAGGAACCCGGCGTTGACGGCGCGGTCGATGCCGAGCGCGAAGACCCTGACCCGCCCGGCCGCGGGCTGCAGCGCCCGCAGCACCTCGTCCTCGTTGCCCACCTGGCCGTCGGTCACGAGGACGACGTACCGGTCACGGGACTCGCCGGAGTCGTCCGCCAGCAACCCGACCGCCTCCCGCAGCGACGCGAGCAGGTCGGTGCCACCGCGCGCCTGGAGCTCGGCGAGCCACGAGACGGCGGACCACCGCGACCTGTCGGTTGCCGCGGCGAGTCCCTCCGCCTCCGGCGGTCGTTCGACGGTGTTGTCGAACGCCAGCACCGCGAACCTGTCCCGGGTGCCGAGCGTGTCGACCACCCGGGCGGCCGCCCGGCGCGCCGCGACCATCTTCCAGCCGCTCATGCTGCCGGAGCGGTCGAGCACCACGACGACGTCGCGCGGACGGCTCGTCGCGGGCGGCGCGGGTGGCACCACGGTGACCTGCCACGTCCCACCCGCCGCGTCACCGTCGCCGTCGACGGTGACGAGCGCGGTCGTCCGCAGCACGTCGGCGGCGACGGGCCAGCGCAGCAGCACGTCGCGGTCGAGCCGCTCCCCCGGCCGCAGCTCCACCTCGACGGCGCCGTCGGCCTCCCGCGTCTCGACGTTGTGCAGGGTCGAGGCGAGATCGGCGGTCGCCAGGCCGGGGACGCGAAGTGTCGCCCGCAACGAGAGCGCGACGGGGCTCTCCTGTCCCGGTAGCAGGACGGGCGGGGTGATGCGGCTGGCGTCGGGCACGCGGTCGGTGTCGCGCGCGACGCCGGTGCCCACGTCGGCGCCGCCGAGTGGCACACCGGGGACGTATCTCGGGGCGACGACGAGCGGGAAGCGGTACTCGGCGACGCCGTCGTCAACCGGCAGTGGTCCGGTCATCGTGAGGGTGACCACCGCCTCCTCGCCTGGCAGCAGGTTGCCCACCCGCATCGTGAACACGCCGGGACGCTCCTCCTCGGCGATCGCGGCGCGATGCCCCGCCGCCACGGCCTCGTCGTACTCCTGGCGGGCCCGGCCGCGCTCGTCGAGCCGCCCCTCGACCACGCGCCCAGCCAGGTCGGCGACGAAGGACGTGACGCCCGCGCGGTCGGGCAGCGGGAAGACGTACGTCGCCTCGAGCGCCGTGTCGCGGGTGTTGCGGAACGTCTGGCGCACGGTCGTCGTCGCCACGAGCTCGCAGACGTCGCCCTCGATCTCGACCGCCGTCAGCGGCAGTGCCCCGTGTTCGTCGCCGAGACGACCACACACACCGAGGTCGGTGGGTTCGATTCCCGTCACCGTCATATCCGTCTCCTCACACGTCGATGGCGAGCACGCCGGCGGCGCGCAGGTGGTCCAGAAGCGGCTCCGCGGCCGCACGCAGCGTCGCCGGGTCGACGGCGGCGTCATCGGTGGTGCCCAGGTCGACCGAGAGCTCGATCCCCGCGGCCAGCGGTACGACCAGCTGGCGCCGCACGTCCGGCCGCGCGCCCGCGGCGGGAAGTGCCGGGTCCGCCGGTGTCGGGTTCGGCGCCGCACGCCAGAACGCGGCGGACCGCGCCGCCACCGGCCGCTCGCCAGCACCGTCACCGCCCGCGTCCGCGCGGGGCGTGGGGTCCGCGAACACCGCCTCCGCGCCGGGGCCGATCGCGGCGTACAGCTCCTCGTCGGCGGCCCCGGTCAGGCGGCGCTGGATCTCGGCGAGGCTGACGCCCGCGGCCTGCAGCCGCTTGACCGCGACCACCTGGAGGAGGTGCCGCCGCCCGTACCGCGCCTGCCGACCGGCCGCCGGGAGCGGCCGGTCGACGAGGCCGAGCTGGGTGTAGTAGCGGATCGTCCTCGGGTCGGGCCGCGCGCGGACGCGGGCGTTGGGGACGCCGAGCCGGAGCGCGTCGAGCGCCCGGCCGACTCCGTCGGCCAGCTCCTCCAGCGAGTACGTCTCCGTCATAGATAACAGTGTCATCATGACACTGTTATTTCGTCAAGTCACGGCATTCCTTTGCCATATATCCGAGTTCGGATATATGGTCGTCAGCTGTCAGCCGCCAGTGGATGGAGTGAGGCCCGATGGCCGTACGCCGCAGCGCGGCGAGCCCGCTCGCGCTCGCCGTCCTCGCCCTGCTCTCCGAGCGGTCGATGCATCCGTACGAGATCGCGAGCGAGATGCGGGTGCGCGGGATCGAGCACAGCATCCGGCTCAACTACGGCTCGCTGTACTCGGTCGTCGACGCGCTGCGCGACGCCGGATACATCACCGCGCAGGAGACCGTCCGCGAGGGCAAGCGTCCCGAGCGCACCATCTATGCGGTCACCGAGGAGGGCTACGCCGAGCTGCGCGAACGGCTGCGGTCGCTGCTGGGCCGGCACGACCGGGAGTACCCGCGCTTCATGGCCGGCCTCGCGTTCCTCGAGCACGTCCCCCGCGACGAGGCCGTCGAACTCCTCCAGCAACGCACCAGAGAGCTCGACCAGGAGATCGGCCACTTGCGGGCGATCGTCACCGGGCTGCGCGAGCACGGTCTCGAACGGATCGCGATCGTAGAGGCGGAGTACCTCCTCACCCTCTGGGACGCCGAGGCCGCGTGGGTACGAGAACTCACCGATGACCTCGCGACCGGCCGGCTGGCCCCGATGGACAAGCCCACCGCCTGGCCCAGGCGCGAGGCGCCCACGAACCCCGAGGCGAAGGAGACCGCACGATGACGCCCTCTCCCGACGGCCCGCCCACCAGGGGCGGCATCCGCGGCAACCCCTGGGCGGTGCTCATCGCGCTGTGCCTGGGGTTCTTCATGATCCTGCTCGACACGACGATCGTGAACGTCGCGATCCCCGACATCATCGACAAGGTCGGCACCTCGCTCGACGAGGCGCTCTGGGTCGTCAACGCCTACGTGCTCGTCTACGCCGTCCTGCTCATCAGCGCCGGGCGGCTCGGCGACATCGTCGGGCCGCGCACAATGTTCATGGCCGGCCTGGTCGTGTTCGTCGTCGCGTCGGCCGCGTGCGTGCTGTCGCAGAGCCCCGGCCAGCTCATCGCCGCCCGCGCCGTGCAGGGTGTCGGTGGCGCGATGCTGACACCGCAGACCCTCACGATCCTCACCACGATCTTCCCGCGGGAGCGACGCGGCGCGGCGTTCGGCATCTGGGGTGCCGTCGCGGGCGTCGCGACGGTGACCGGCCCGACGCTCGGCGGCTACCTCGTGACCGAGTGGGACTGGCGCTGGATCTTCTTCGTCAACCTGCCCGTCGGCGTCATCGCCCTGGTGCTCGCGGTCGTGCTCGTGCCCGACCTGCGTCCGGGACGCAAGCACCGGCTCGACCTGCTCGGCGTCGCCCTCGCGTCCGCGGGCCTGACGGCGTTGACGTACGGGCTCCTCGAGGGCGAGCGCTACGACTGGGGCACGATCCGAGGGTTCGTCAGCATCCCCGCCGTCCTCGTGCTCGGCGTCGTGCTGCTGGCGGCGTTCGCCGTCTGGCAACGGGTGCAGCGCAGCGAGCCGTTGCTGCCGTTCGAGGTGTTCCGCGACCGCAACTTCACGCTCACCAGCATCGTCGCGGCCGCCCTCACGTTCGGCATGCTCGGCATCTTCCTGCCGCTCACCATCTACCTGCAGACCGTGCTCGACCTCACCGCGCTCGAGGCGGGACTCACCATCGCGCCGATGCCGTTGGTCGCGATGGTGCTCGCCCCGCTCGCCGGACGCCTCGCCGACCGGATCGGTGGCAAGTACCTTCTCGTCGCAGGCCTGCTGCTGTTCGCCGGCGGCATCGGAGCGGTCGTGGCGACGACGGGACCGGACTCCGGACGCTGGGACTTCCTCGCCGGGCTCCTCGTCGCCGGCCTCGGCATGGGATTCATCTTCGCGCCGCTGCAGACCGTGTCGATGCGCGACATCCCGCCACGACTCGCGGGATCGGCCTCCGGCGTACAGAACACGATCCGCCAGCTCGGCGGCGTCATCGGCGGCGCGGTCGTCGGCGCCGTGCTGCAGAACCGGCTCGCGTCCGCGCTGCACGACCAGGCACAGGCCCACGCGGCCCAGCTACCCGCACCGTTCCGTGACAGGTTCGTCGACGGGTTCGACCGGGCCGCCTCGGGCGGGCTCCAGCTCGGTACCGGCCAGAGCGGCGCGGACATCGACCTGCCGAAGGACCTCGACCCGCAGACGGCGGAGCAGGTCGGCAGGCTCGCTCACGACGTCTTCGTCCAGGCGTACGTCGACGCCATGCACCCGACCCTCGCAGTGCCGATCGCCGTGCTCGCCGCCGCGGGACTCGCCTGCCTCGGCATCTCGCGACACCGCCGCTCCCCCACATCACCACCGCCGCCCACCGACGACCGCGAGCCTGCGGGCCACACCGCCGACTGACCGACCGGCACAGCCGCGTCCTCGGGGAACTCCTGATCCCTGCAGGCGAGTACTACTCCACAACCTCGAACTGGTCGGGGTGCAGGGTGACGACTTCGATGTCGTCGTCGCCCATCTGCAGCTCGACGGCGTACCCTTCCCGCGGCGAGTCGTAGGTTTCGAGGACGTGGCCTTCCGTGCCGCTGGGGATGGTCCGCTCTGGACGGAAGTCGCTGGTGACGTCGACCGTGGTGCGGATCATCGCGTCTGCTGCTGCCTTCATCGGTGACCCTCCTGGTGGACCTTGAGCAAGTTTGTCAGAAGCCGCGGTGCGTCACTTCCGTGGTCGACCTGCCAGACGGCGAAGAGGGTGCCGTGTCGGCCGTTCGGGCCGACGATCTCGTACTCGGTCTCGAAACGCCGCCCGTGTTCGCTGGGCTTGCCCGGCGTTACTGGCGCGGTTGCGAGCTGCGCTTGGACTTGTCTCGTGACGTCGTCTGCCGCTTGGTCTCGCGCGTTGTGGACGTCGTAGCCAAGCTGCCCCCACGCCTTCCATTTGCCACGGCTGCGCGGGTTCTCTGGCGCCATCGAGTACGCGACGAACTTGCGCCGGTCGAGATTCGCGCGGTCGGCGTTCGGCGACGTCGGATGCCCGGTGGTCGCACCCTGGTATGTAGTTGCTAGGGATCCTGAGCCTCGCGGCAGCTAAGCGCCACCCGAGCCCTTTGCCTGCTCGCAGGCAGTCACGTAGTCGTCCAGGGCGCTCCGCGCCTGTGAGATGTGCTCCCGTGCGCTTGTCAGCGCGTCACTGCTTGCCTGTTGGAGTACTAGCGCGGGCGTCTCGGAGCCGAGCGCCAAGAACTGCCCGGCCACGTCGCTGGTGTCGGAGTCCAGCTCGGACACCACGCCCTCGGGTGCGTCGAGCGCATCTCTCGCAGCCTGTGCCTTCGCCTGTAGGTCATCGAGCGCCGACACATGGCCTCCCCCGAGCGGTGATCGTCGTCCGGACGCATGCTGCCGGATCGGTCACCGCGGGCGCAACAGAGCGCACGGACTGCGAAAACGCCCCCAGCCGTGAGCCGGGGCGCTCCTGGGTCACGGACTCCGTCCACCGGCGAGCGCGAGCCGGCGGGCACATCGCCGACTGACCGGGCAGCCTGGAGCGCCGGGTCGTGGTGATCACCCCAGCTGGGGTCCCCAACGGTGACCGGAGCCCCCACCGGGGACCCCAACGGTGGCGTCAGCCCCCGCCGGGGACCCCGGCGTCCTCGGGGAACTCCCAGGTCACGCGCAGGCCGGCACCAGCCGGCGCCGGAAGACTCCGGTGTCGTGAACAAGCGCACGCGTCGCCTCGTCATCGTCAACGCCTCCCTGGCGGTCCTGCTCGTCGTCGCCGCCGCCGGCGGGTACCTGCTGCTCTTCCGCGACGACGGCGACGCCGATGCGAGCGACCTGCGCACGGTGGCGGTCGCCCGCGGCACGGTCGAGGCGACGGTCTCGGCGAGCGGCACCGTCGGCCCCTCGCGGAGCGCGAACGTCGACTTCGGCACATCGGGCACCGTCGAGAAGGTGCGAGTGAAGGCCGGTGACGAGGTCGCCGAGGGAGACGTGCTCGCCCGCCTCGACGACACCGCCGCGCAGCAGGCACTGACCGCCGCGGAGTCGAAGCTGACCGCGGCCGAGGAGGCACGGGCCGAGCTCGACGACTCCGACCAGGACCCCAGCGACTCGCAGGTCGCCTCGGCCCAGGCGAACGTCGACATGGCGGAGGCCGAGGTGTCGCAGGCTCAGGCCGACCTCGACGCCACCAAGCTCACCGCACCGATGTCCGGCACGGTGCTCGCGGTCAACGGAACCGCCGGGTCCTCCGCGTCCGGCAGCGGGTCGAGCGGATCCGGCGACACCGGCGACTCGGGTGACACCGGCGACACCGGTGACACGGGCGACACCGGCAACGGCAGCGGCTCGTCCGGTGACCTCGACCTGGAGAGCGGGTTCGTGGTCCTCGGTGACCTCGACCACCTCGTGGTGGACGCGTCGTTCGCCGAGGCCGACACCGCGAAACTGAAGACGAAGCAGAACGCGACCCTGACGTTCCCCGCCCTCCCGGACACCGAGTCCTCCGGCAAGGTCGGCTCGATCGGCCTCACCGGCAGCAACGAGGACGGCGTGACCCGCTACGACGTCCGAGTGAGCCTGACCAAGCCGCCGAAGGGCCTGAAGGTCGGGCAGACCGCGACGATCTCCGTCGTGACGCAGCGCGCCACCGACGTCGTGTACGTGCCGACGATCGCCCTGCAGGGCAGCGGCGACCAGGCGAGCGTCAACGTGCTGCGCGACGGCAGGTCGGTGTCGACGCCGGTGACGACCGGCGTCAAGGGCGACACGTTCACCGAGATCAGCAGCGGCCTGTCCGAGGGCGACAAGGTCGTCCTCGCCGACTCCACCGGGGGCTCGTCGCAGCAGACCGGCGGCGGCGAGCCACAGGTCAGGCGGGTCGGGCCCGGCGACAAGCCGGGAGTGGTGCAGAAGCCATGACCAACGTCATCGAGACCCACGACCTCACCAAGGTCTACGGCGCCGGCGACACCGCCGTCCACGCCCTGCGCGGCGTGACCCTGCGGATCGGGAGCGGCGAGTACGTCGCCGTGATGGGCGCGTCCGGCTCGGGCAAGTCGACGCTGATGCACCTGCTCGGCTGCCTCGACGTCCCCAGCGCAGGGCGCTACCTGCTCGACGGCACCGACGTCGCCGAGCTCGACGCACACACGCTCGGCGTGGTGCGCAACCGCAGGATCGGCTTCGTCTTCCAGGCGTTCAACCTCGTGCCGCGGATGACGGCGCTCGACAACGTGGCACTCCCCCTCGTATATGCGCGCGTCAGGACGCGCCGCCGCCGCACCCGCGCGCAGGAGGCACTCGCCTCCGTCGGCCTCGACGACCGCGGTGGGCACCGGCCGAACGAGCTCTCCGGCGGGCAGCAGCAACGGGTGGCGATCGCGAGGGCGCTCGTCAACGATCCCGCGCTGATCCTCGCGGACGAACCCACCGGCAACCTCGACTCCGACTCCTCGGCCGAGGTGCTGGCGATGCTCGATCGGCTCAACGGCGCCGGACGCACCGTCGTCGTCATCACCCACGAGTCCGAGGTGGCGCAGCACGCGCGACGCGTCGTGTCGCTCCGCGACGGCCGTGTCGTCGACGACGCCCCGACCGTCCGCCTCGCGGCCGCAGGCGGTGCGCGATGAACCTCTTCGAGGTCATGCGGTCCGCGCTGCACGGCCTGCTCGCCAACAAGCTCCGCTCCGTCCTGACCATGCTCGGCGTGCTCATCGGCGTCGCGTCGGTCATCCTGCTCGTGGCCGTCGGCACCGGTTCGGCGCGACAGGTGCAGGAGAGCATCGACCAGCTCGGGACCAACACGCTCACCGTGATGAGCAGCGGCGGCGGCTCCGGCGTCAGCGACACGGGCTTCACGCCCGAGCTGGTGGAGGCGCTCGGCGACAAGGACTACACGCCGGACGTCCGGAGCGTCACGCCGCAGGTGATGTCCGACCAGACGCTGGTCAACGCCGACGTGAGCTACGACGCCCAGGTGATCGGCACGGTCCCGTCCTACTTCGAGGCGACGAACAGTCCGGTCGCGAACGGACAGGCGTTCACGTCCGCGCAGCAGGAGGACCGCAGCCACGTGGTCGTCCTGGGGGCGACCGTCGCGCAGGAGCTGTACGGCATCGCCGACCCCGTTGGCCGCCAGGTGACGATCGCCGGCATGCCGTTCCTCGTGGTCGGCGTGCTCGAGGACAAGGGCAGCGCCGGTTTCTCCGACACCAGCGACTCCGTCGTCGCCCCGCTGTCGGCCGTCCAGGACGCGATGACCGGTTACGGCCCGGTCGACCAGCTCGTGGTGCAGGCGACGAGCGCGGAGACCGTCGGGCTCGCAGAGGCCGAGATCACGGCAGTGCTCGACCAGCAGCTCGACGTGACCGATCCCAGCGACCCGCCGTACCGGATCCTCAACCAGCAGCAGATCCAGGAGACCGGCCAGCAGGCGACGACGACGTTCACCGTGCTGCTCGCGGCGATCGCGGCGATCAGCCTGCTCGTCGGCGGGATCGGGATCACCAACATCATGCTCGTCACGGTGACCGAACGAACCCGCGAGATCGGCATCCGCAAGGCACTGGGCGCACCCCGCGGCGCCGTTCTCGGTCAGTTCCTCGCCGAGGCGACGCTGCTCAGCCTGCTCGGCGGTGTGCTCGGGATCGTGCTCGGCGTCGCCGGCAGCCGTTTCACGATCATGGGCGTGCAGCCGGAGATCGTCCCGGCGTCCGTCATCGCCGCGCTCGGCGTGTCCCTCGCCATCGGGGTCTTCTTCGGCGGGTACCCGGCCAACCGGGCAGCGGCACTCCCACCCATCCGCGCCCTCCGTTACGAATGACGCCGTCCGTCCACGCCTGGGAGGAGAACCACCCATGACCGCACCACTCGACGAACCCGACCGCGCGGCGCCGCCGGACGAGGGGCCGGCGGCGCCGCCACCCCCGGCGCCCAGACGTTCCCGGTTGCCCACGCTGACCCTCGCCCTCGCCGGTGTGCTCGTCCTCGTGCTCGGCTTCGTCGGCGGCATCGGCGTGAGCCGGCTGACCGGCGGGGGCCCGCAGGCGGGCGGCCCCGGCGGCACGCCGCTCACCAAGCAGTCCGCGATGGTGGACGGGGCCGGCGTCACGCTCGGCACGATCGAGCGGATCGACGGCAACACGGTCTATGTGAAGACCCCCGACGGCAAGACGGTCAAGGTCAACGCGTCCGACAAGACCGAGGTGCGGGTCAGCAGCACCGCCTCGGTCGACGATCTCGAGCCGGGCGAGAACGTCGTCGTCCGAGGCGACGCGGACGACAAGGGCTCGGTCGAAGCGGACCGCATCGACCAGGGCGGGGACCTCCCCACGCGGTCCGGCCGCACCAGGGGACCCTGACGGAGCATGATCAACTTTTTTCGCGCGAGGTCTTCCCAAGCCGGATCGAAGGTCCTACATTGACTACACAGAGCAAGCAATCATCACAACCAGTGATGATCAGAAGATGCTCGACACCGGCCGAAAGGGGGGTTCATGGGTCTGCTTTCCGGACTACTGAGCGCCGTTACCGCATTGCTCGCGTCGCTTGGTGTGGAGGTTCCGCCGCTGCCCATGTAGAGACCACGTAGCTCTCGGGGGGGTTACGTGGCACCTCACCGGGGCTCGGTCGGGAGAAATGAGGGCTCCCCCGACCGAGCCCCACTTCTTTCTCACGCGTCCCCGTCCGGCACGTCCGGGCGGGGACGTTCACGTGTTGCGCTCCGAGGGGTCGACGGCGGAGCTTCACCTCACCGACGTGGACTGCACCCTCTCCCGGCACGAGGTGAAGTCCACGTTGATCACGTTAACCTCGGTCTTTCACACCTGGTGGGGCGACACGGGGTGTGGTGATGCGAAAGTGCCTTGTCTGCAAGGGAAACTGGGACTTGTCGACGGTCCTGTTGCTCTTGGA
>WHST01000070.1 GCA_009379955.1 Streptosporangiales bacterium
AAAGCCTGCGAGGACTTCGCCCGCCGAGACCAGCCGATCAGTTGCTCCCGCTCGGCACCGGTCAACACCAACTCCGCCTTCGGACGCCCAGTTCTCGGCATGCCACCACCATACCGACTTAACCTACGAATTAACGACGGGCGACACTAGTGTCCCGCCGGCCGGCGAGCGCCATCATCGCGAGGATGTCGTAGACCAGGGTCGCACCGGCCAGGGCCGTGATCTCGCCGTGGTCGTACGCGGGGGACACCTCGACGAGGTCGGCCGCGACGATCGGCAGGTCGCGGAGCCGGCGCAGCAGGCCGAGCAGCTCCCTGGACGTGAAGCCGCCCATCTCCGGGGTGCCGGTCCCCGGCGCGAAGGCGGGGTCGAGGACGTCGACGTCGATCGAGAGGTAGACGGGGCAGCCGCCCGTGCGGTCGTGGATGTGCTGGGCGATCTGCTCGGCGCCGAGGGTGTCGAGGTCGGCGGCGCGGAAGATGCGGAAGCCGAACGCGGCGTCGTCGTCGAGGTCCTGGGGCGAGTAGAGGGGGCCGCGGATGCCGACGTGGGTCGACCGGTCGCGTTGCAGCAGGCCCTCCTCGAACGCCCGCCGGAAGATCGTGCCGTGGGTCACCGGGGCGCCGAAGTAGGTGTCCCAGGTATCGAGGTGGGCGTCGAAGTGCACCAGCGCGAGCGGGCCGTGCACCTCGCTGGCGGCCCGCAGCATGGGCAGCGCGACGGTGTGGTCGCCGCCGATGGTGACGAGTCGCCGCCGCGCGTCGACGAGGTCACGTCCGGCGCGGTACGTCGTCGCGACCGCGTCGTCGATGCTGAAGGGGTTGCACGGCACGTCGCCGGCGTCGACGACCTGCACGCCGGCGAACGGTGCGACGTCGAGGTCCGGGTGGTAGGCCGGTCGCAGGTGCCGGGAGGCGGTCCTGATCGCGAGCGGGCCGAACCGCGCGCCCGGCCGGTACGACGTGCCACCGTCGAACGGTGCGCCCACCACAGCGATGTCGTAGTCGGTCACCGCGTCGATGGACGGGATGCGGGCGAACGTCGAGGCGCCCGCGAAGCGCGGGACCTGCGTGCCGTCCACGGGTCCGACCGGGCCGGCGGAGGCGGACGTCATGCGCCCTCGCGCTCGGCGACGCTGACCTGGATCGGGGACGGTGACCAGCCGTTGCACGGGTTCTGGTCCTGCGGGCACGCGGTGACGACCACGAGGACGTCGACCAGTGCGGTGAACGACGCGCGGTCGCCGGCGCGGCTGCGCGGCTCCAGCGTCTCGATCGAGCCGTCGGGTCGGATCTCGGAGTTCTGGAACACGTTGACGGGATCGGGCAAGCGATGCGCCGGGATCCCGTACGGGACAAGGGCTTCGGTCATCGCGTCGCGGCAGTTCGGGTGGTCGGGCAGACCGAAGTCGCCCCGGTAGCGCTCGGCGTCGCACATCGCGAACGCCATGTCGTGCACGCCGACGTCGTCGTGGCGCAGGCGCAGGATCGGCTGCCGGACGTTCGTCAGCAGCTCGTCGCCCTGCCGCAGCCGGAAGCGTCCGAGTGACGAGCGGGTGTGCGTCGGCGACAGCCACTCGACGTCCGGGTCGGCGGCGGTGAACGCGACCATGTCGGCGACCTGACTGCCGGCGACGTCGGTGATGTCGAGCGTCTGGCCGGCGTTCATCCGCAACGCGTGCGCCGTGCCCGGCTCGATGACGTGGGTCATGCCGTCCCTCCGGTAGCTGTCGCGGGCGCGGCGGCCGACACCTCGTCGAGCGACCTGCCCTTGGTCTCGGTCGCGAGGAAGATCGAGACGACGAGACCGACGAGCGTCACGGCCGCCTCGACGAGCATGGTGATGCCGAGGCCGAATGCCTCCAGGAGGATGGGGACCAGGAACGTGCCGGCGGCGGCCCACACCCGGCTGAACGCGGTGCCGACGCCGACGGCGGTCGCGCGGATGTGCGTGGGGAAGAGCTCCTGCGGATAGACCCATTCCAGGATGTTGGCGGCGCCGGCCGCGAGCGCGTAGATCGTGAACCCGGCGATGATCAGCGGCAGCGGCGCGCCCTCTCCCGGCACGAGAAGCGCGAGGCCGAGGGTCATGAAGACGAAGCCCCAGATGACCAGTGGACGGCGCCCGAAGCGATCGACCCAGTGCAGGCCGGGGAAGCATCCGACCAGGATGAGAGCGTTGATGACCACGGCGCCGACGTACGTGATCAGGTGCGACTCGACGTCGAGCTGTTGCAGGATGACGGGACCGAACGTCGCGACGGCGTAGAGCGGGACGATCTGGCAGCCCCAGAAGACGCCGACGAAGATCGTGCGCTTCAGGTACACGCCGCGGAAGACCTCGCGCATGTCGGTCCGCGGCGGCTCGGCGGGCGCCTCCAGACGGTTCAGGTCGAGCCCGTAGACGCGCTTGACCACCTGCTTCGCCTCGTCGACCCTCCCCTTGAGGAGGAGCCAGCGCGGTGACTCGGGCGTCCCGATCCTGGCGAGCACGATCACCAGACCGAAGACGGCGGCGCTCGCGAGCATCAGGCGCCATCCGTACGGCTCGACGTTCGACAGGGCCCAACCGACGAGCGCGGCGACCAGGGCACCGGCCGACCAGCTGGTGATCAGCGTGCCGAGCATCGCCCCGCGCCGGCGGACGGGGAGGAACTCCGCGAGCAGCGACGTCGCGATCGGGTAGTCCGCGCCGATGGCCACGCCGAGCAGGAAGCGGGCGGCGATGAGCTGCCACGGCTCGGCCACGACCGCCGACAGCACCGACATCACCACGAGCGTCAGCAGGTTGATCGTGTACATGATCTGCCGGCCGACCCGGTCCGTGACGTACCCGAAGAACAGCCCGCCGACGAAGATCCCGACGAGTGCCGCGGTGCCCACGAGGCCGGCCTGGTAGCCGGTCATGCCGAGCTGCGGCGTCATCTGCAGGAAGGCGAACCCGATGATCGTCAGGGCGTAGCCGTCGAGGAACGGACCGCCCCCGCACAGCACGATGAGCTTCTTGTGGAACCCACCGAGCGGCGCGCGGTCGATGGCTTCGAGTCCCGTTGCTCCGGACACGGCGTGCTCCCTCCGCCTGCGCCGCCAGCTTGGGAGCTGGCACCGCGGAGAGCCATCCGACCTCGGCACGACATTGCCCGTACGCGTCATACCGTGGTACGGCTACGTCGTGCTCGCCGTCGGTGACCTCCTGGAGATCCCGCACCTGCAGCTCGCGCTCCTCGCGGGCAGGTCGGGGCTCTCCCGGCCGGTCACCTGGGTGCACATCTCCGACCTGCCGAACCCCTGGGAGTGGCTGGGCGACGGCGAGCTGCTGGCCACCAACGGCCTCAGCCTGCCGGTGGACGGCGCCGCCCAGGCCGCGTTCCTCGAGACGCTCGACGCAGCGGGTGCGAGCGGCCTCGCCGTCGGCACGGACATGCCGTCCGCGCCGCCGCTGCGCCCCGAGCTCGGCGACGAGGCGGAGCGGCTGGAGATCCCGGTGCTGCTGGTCCCCTACAGCGTGCCGTTCTCGGCGATCGTCCGCGCGGCCGCCGACGCCAACACCCGCGAGGAGGCCGCGCGGCTCACCAGGATCGCGCGGGTGTACGAGCTGCTGCGGGCGGCCATGGCCGGCGGTCGGTCGCGCCGTGGCGTGCTCCGCCGGCTCGGTGCGGAGCTGGACTGCCGCTTCTCGCTCGTCGACCCCGAGCTCGGCTCGGCGCTGCTGCCGGGAGAGGAGGCGAGTGAGCTGGCCGCCGAGCTGGCGGCGGAGTACGCGGGCCACGACGGTCGGCTCCCCGGCGCGGTCCACCTCGGTACGCCCGAGCGTCGCGGCATCGCCGTCGCGATCCCGGCGGAGCAGCCCGCGGCGCTGGTAGCCGAACCCGTCGGCGACCGGTTCCCCGACCTCGACCTGCTGCACCACGTCGCGACGGTCGGGTCACTCGAGCTGGCGGGGCTGCGGGCCGAGCGGGAGCGGATGCGGCGCCAGGGCGCCGAGCTGCTCGCCCGCCTCATCGACGGCGTCGTCGACGACGCCGCCGCGCGGCGGGAGCTGCGGCGCTTCGGGCTGACCGTCGCCGAGGCGCTGGTCGTCGCGCTGCGCCGCGACGACCTCGACGAGGCGAGCGAGTCGCTGCACCACCAGTTCTCCCGGCGCGGCGTCGCGAACGCCATCCTCGGCAGGGACCCGCACCTCGTCGCGCTGCTCCCGTCGGCCGAGCGGCCGCTGGCGGCGGCGCTCGACTTCCTGACCGCTGCCGGGGTGCCGGCGGGTGTCAGCGCACCGCTGACGGCGTCGCGGCGGACGTCCGAGGCGGTGAGGGAGGCGACGTGGTCGCTGGGCATCGCCAAGGCGACGGGGGAGCGGGTCGTCCACTTCACCGAGGAGTCGACGCTGCTCCTGCCGCGGACGATGGACGAGGCGGAGCTCATCGTCTCGCGGGTGCTCGGCCCGCTGCTGTCGTACGACAGGGACCACGACTCGCAGCTGCTGCGCACGCTCCGGGTGGTGCTGAACGCCGACAGGTCGTGGCGGGCCGCGGCCGAGGAGCTGCACGTGCACAAGCAGACGCTCGCCTACCGGATGCGCAGGATCGAGGAGCTCACCGGCCGCAACCTGCGATCGACCGGGGACATCGGTGAGCTGTGGTTCGGCCTGCGCGCGTACGAGCTGACGCTCGGCGACGTCAGGAGGTGACGGCGTAGCGCATGTGCACCACGCCGCTGCCGAAGCGCTGCTGGTGGAGCAGCTCGAGGGGCAGCTTCACGTGGAGGGGCAGGGCCGGCTTGCCGCCGCCGACGGAGACGGGATGCAGGAACAGGTGCACCTCGTCGACCAGGCCGGCGCGGAACGCGTGGGCGGCGAGGCCGGGACCGCCGATGCCGATGTCGTGCTCGGTGTCCGCCTTCAGCTTCCGCACCGCCGCGGGGTCGAACTCGCGCTCGAGCGTGGTGCGGGTGGTGGAGACGCTCGCCAACGTCGAGGAGTACACGATCTTGTCGGCGGCCTGCCAGACGGCGGCGAAGTCGAGCGCGACGGCGGACAGGTCGGGGACGGTGTGGGCGGTCTCCCAGTAGACCATCATCTCGTACATGCGACGCCCGTACAGGTAGGTGCCCGCGCTGCGCTCGAGGTCGTTCACGAACGCGTGCAGCTCGTCGTCCGGCTCGGCCCAGTCGAAGGTGCCCGCCTCGTCCTCGATGTAGCCGTCGAGCGAGGTGATCGCGGCGTAGATCAGCTTGGCCATGGAAAGGAGGATAGGTAAACTGCTCCTGAAATGCAATCAGTCTCGGAGGTCCGATGACCGACGCTCACCGCTCGGCGTGCCCGATCAACCTCTCCCTCGAGGTCTTCGGCGACAAGTGGAGCCTGCTCGTGCTGCGCGACATGATCTTCGGCGGCCGCCGGCACTTCCGCGAGCTGCTGAACGGGTCGCAGGAGCGGATCGCCTCCAACATCCTCACCAGCCGGCTGAGGTCGCTGGTCGAGACGGGCATGCTCACCAGGAGCGCCGACCCCACCCACAAGCAGAAGGTGGTCTACAGCCTCACCGAGGCGTCGATCCAGCTGGTGCCGATCATGGCCGCGCTCGGCACCTGGGGGAGCGCCTGGCTGCCGGTCAGCGAGGACCAGTCGGTCCGGGCGCGCGTGCTCGAGGACGGCGGCCCGGCGATGTGGGACCGGTTCATGGCCGAGCTCCGCGAGGAGCACCTCGGCATCACCGCCGGGCCGCCTCCCGGCGGCGCGACCGTCCGCGACCGACTCCAGGAGGCCCACCTGTCGGTCATCGCCACGGTCACTCGGACCTGAGGCGGGCGCGGGACGCCTCGATCTCCTGCTCGGCCTCTGCGCGACCGACCCAGGTGGCGCCCTCGACCGACTTCGCCGGCTCGAGGTCCTTGTAGACCTCGAAGAAGTGCTGGATCTCCAGGCGGTCGAACTTCGGCACGTCGCCGATGTCGCGCAGCTTCTCCTGCCGCGGGTCGGTCGCGGGCACGCAGAGCACCTTGTCGTCCGGGCCCTTCTCGTCGGTCATCCGGAACATGCCGATCGCTCGGCACCTGATGAGGCAGCCGGGGAACGTCGGCTCCGGCAGCAGGACGAGCGCGTCGAGCGGGTCGCCGTCCTGGCCGAGGGTGTCCTCGATGAAGCCGTAGTCGGCCGGGTACTGCGTCGACGTGAAAAGGGTGCGGTCGAGCCGGATCCGGCCGGTCTCGTGGTCGACCTCGTACTTGTTCCGCTGACCCTTGGGGATCTCGATCAGCACGTCGAAGTCCACGCGGCCCTCCGTTCCTCGGCGTCTCGACTCAGGAAGGCTACCGTTACGACCTGCGACGGCCGACGAGGCGAGCGGACGGAGAAGCGTTGGGCACGGGCAGCTGGAAGCCACGGGTACGCCTCGCCGGCACCGTGGTGCTCGCGGTCGTCATCCTGCTCGCGCTGGTGGCCGGCGGCGCGGTCGCGATGTACAGCCCCGAACGCGTGCGCGCCCTCGCGGTCGAGTCGCCGAGCCCGACCCCCACCGTCCCCCGCCCGACGCCGACGACCGTCCCGCCGGTGCTGGCCACCCCGGCCACGACGGCGGCGCCGAGGGCCGCGAGCGTCGAGAGCCGGCTCGCCGGACTGCTGGGGGAGAGGTCGCTCGGCACCAGGTTCGGCGCGTACGTCGTCGACCCGGCGAACGAGCGGACGCTGCTCTCCCAGCGTGGCACGTCCGCGGTCACGCCGGCGTCGACGGCGAAGATCCCGACGAGCGTCGCCGCGCTCAGCGCGCTCGGCCCCGACACGAGGTTCACCACGACGGCGGTGCGGAGCGGGCAGAGCGTGGTCCTCGTCGGCGGCGGTGACCCCACCCTGCTCGGCCCGAAGAGGCAGCCGAAGCTGCCGGCGTACCCGAGCCTCGCCAGGCTCTCGACGCTGGCGAAGGAGACGGCGAAGGCGCTCGGCGACAACGCCGGCACGGTGCGGGTGCGGATCGACGACAGCCTCTTCTCCGGCCCGCGCACCGGCCCGGGATGGAAGCCCAACTACGTGCCCGAGGGCAGCGTCGCCCCGGTGAGCGCCCTGACCATCGACCACGGGCGGTCCGACCCGCGCAAGGGCGGCCGGGTGTCCGACCCCGCGATGCTCGCCGGCAACGCGTTCCGCAGGCTGCTCGCGAACGAAGGCGTACGCGTCGCGGGCAAGGTCGGGCGCGCCGGCGCCGCGAAGGACGCCGCCGAGCTCGCGTCGGTGCGGTCGCCGACGGTCGCCGAGCTCGTGGAGCTCACCCTCACCTACAGCGACAACGACGTCGCCGAGGCGCTCGCCCGCCATGTCGCGCGCGCCGAGGGCGAGCCCGCGTCGTTCGCGGGCGTCGCGAGGGCCACCGGCAGGGTGCTCGCCGAGCTCGGGATCGGGTCGGGCATCACGCTCTACGACGGCAGCGGCCTGTCGACCAAGGACCGGGTGACGCCGCAGGGCCTCGCGCAGGTGCTGCAGCTCGTGGCGTCCGGCGAGCATCCCGACCTGAGTGCCGTGCTCAGCGGCATGCCGGTGGGCGGCTTCTCCGGCACCCTCGCCGACCGGTACGACCAGGCGGAGTCACAGGGTGGCGTCGGCGTCGTCCGTGCCAAGACCGGCACCCTCGACGGCGTGAGCAGCCTGGCCGGCTACGTCCAGGACGAGAACGGTCGCGTGCTGGTGTTCGCGTTCGTCGCCAACGGGATCCCGAAGAAGAAGGCGGGCGAGACGCGACCGACGCTCGACCGCCTCTCCGCGCGCCTCGCGACCTGCGGCTGCTCCTGACCGGCGGTCACGAGGCCGACGCGGTGCCGTCCCGCACCGACCTCAGCAGCCGGCTGAGGTAGCGGTCGAACGACTCGGTCACGTCGCGTCCCGCCGGGGTGTGCCACAGCTGCACCGGACGCGCCATGCCCTGGGCGTGCTGGATCACCGAGCGCTCGGGGACCGGCGGCGCGAGGACGAGGGGGCCGAAGAGGTCCCGCATCTCCTGCAGCCGGTAGCGGTGCTCCGGCGAGCGTTCGCGGTAGCGGTTCACGACCACGCCGAGCGGCTGGAGGTCGGGGTTGTGCTGCTGCCGCTCGTCGGCGATGGCGCGCAGCGTGCGCTCGGCGGCGTGGACGGTGAACAGGCTGGGCTCGGTGACGACCAGCGCCCGGCGGCTGGCGACGAGTGCGCTCCTGGTGAGCTGGCCGAGCGACGGCGGGCTGTCGATGAGCACGATGTCGTACGGGTGGTCGAGCCGGCCGAGCAGCGCGCCGAGGCGCCGCAGGTCGTGCGCCTTGGGCATCGGGTCGTCGTGCCGGTGGGTGGCGTCGTCGCCCGGGATGACGTCGAGGACGCCGGCCGGGCGACCGCCGTCGTCGTCGGTGGCGAGCCAGCCGCTCGGGACGATCGCCCGCGACGGCGCGCGGCGCGGCTCGTCGAGGACGTCGGCGACGGTCGCCTCGCCGGGCGTGGCGTCGAGCCCGAGGGTCGCGTTGGCCTGGGGGTCGAGGTCGACGACGAGGGTCGAGAGGCCGCGTTGGAGTGCCGCACCCGCCAGTCCCAAGACCACTGTGGTCTTGCCGGCGCCGCCCTTCAGACTGAGCACAGTGAGAACGCGCACGGACCACACCGTAGCGAAAACCGCCGGCGACGCGGAGTATTGCCCGGAACTACCGGGCAAGATGCCCTAATAGCCCGGATATTGTCCCGGTTGCTGCGGGGGGTACTGCGGGCCCTGCGGCGGGTACTGCTGTCCCTGCTGGGGGTACTGCTGGCCGCCGTACTGCTGCTGCGGCTGGTACTGGTCGTGCCCGCCGTACTGCCCGCCGCTCTGCTGCGCCGGCGCCTCCTCGGAACGGAAGAGCGCCATCAGGAGCATCGCGACGCCGCCGATCTCGGTGAGGATCCGCAGCAGGCCGATCAGGCTGCTCGCCCCGAGGACGCCGCGGTAGTTACCGCCGCTGAGCAGCGCCCCGATGGACAGGGTCCAGATCAGGCTCACCAAGGCGCCGAAGGTCAGGATGCCGAAGCCGATGAGTGCGAACGTCGCGCGCTTCGGGTACTTGCTCCGGCCGACCAGGCAGAGCACAGCGGCGGCACCGTAGAGCAGCACCGGGAGGAACCCGATGGCGCCCGAGAGGAGAGAGCCCATGGGCGGTCACTCTACGGGGAGCGGCCCGTTCTCAGGGCCGACTCCTTCTCTTTCAGGGGAGGACTCCGCTTTTCCGGGGCGGACCGGGGTCGACCGGCCGCCACGACTCGTTCCGCCCAAGTAGGTTGGACGGATGAGCGACGACGACATGATCGACTGGGGACTCGCGGTCGCGACCGGGACCCGCCTCGTCCGTCCGGGCCCACAGGTCGGCCGCGACGAGGCGCGCCGCGCCGTCGCCGACCTGCGCACGCTGTCGGACGAGGCCGAGCACCACGTCAAGGCGTTCACCGGCATGGGTGAGGCCACCGAGCACAGCCCGGCCGCGGTCGTCGACCGGCCCGGTTGGATCAAGGCCAACGTCGACGGCTTCCGCGTCGTGCTCGACCCGGTCGTGCAGCGCATGGCCCGCCACCGCGACGAGTCGTTCGGCGGCACTCTCGTCACCGCGGTGGGCTCGCGGGTCACCGGGCTGCAGGTCGGCTCGATCCTCGCGTACCTCGCCGGTCGCGTGCTCGGCCAGTACGAGCTCTTCCTCCCACCCGACCCCGACGGCACGCAGCCCGTGGGCCGGTTGACCCTCGTCGCCCCCAACGTCGTCCAGGTCGAGCGCGACCTCGACGTCGACCCGCACGACTTCCGGCTCTGGGTGTGCCTGCACGAGGTCACCCACCGCACACAGTTCACGGCCGTGCCCTGGCTGCGCGACCACGTGCACTCCGAGATCACGTCGTTCCTGCTCGCGTCCGAGGTCGGGCCGAGCGAGATCCTCGACCGGATGAAGGCCGCCGCGGAGGCCGTGGTCGACGCCGTGCGCGGCGGCGACACGAGCCTGCTCGAGGCGGTGCAGAGCGACCAGCAGCGCGAGGTGCTCGACCGGCTCACCGCGGTCATGACCCTCGTCGAGGGCCACGGCGACTTCGTCATGGACGGCGTCGGACCCGACGTCGTCCCATCCGTCGCCGAGATCAGGGAGAAGTTCCAGAAGCGACGGGCCAGCGGCAACGCGCTCGAGCTCGCCTTCCGCCGGCTGCTCGGCATCGACCTGAAGATGAAGCAGTACGAGCAGGGCTCGGCGTTCGTCCGCGCCGTCGTCGACAGCGTCGGCATGGAGGGCTTCAACAGGGTCTGGACCTCGCCCAACACCCTGCCCACCCGCGACGAGATCACCGACCCCGACCGCTGGATCGCCCGGGTCGCCCGCCCCGGCCTCACCGACGGCTCCTGACGCCGCACCGCAGATGGGGCCACCGGCCGCGGTCGCCGAGGTGCGTCACGCGGTGCGCGGCGCGCTCGGCGACCTGCCACCGGGCGCGCTCGTGCTCGTCGCGTGCAGCGGCGGCGCCGACTCCCTCGCGCTGGCGGCGGCCGCCGCGCACGAGGGTCCACGCCTGCGCCTCGACGTCGGCGCGGTGACGGTCGACCACGGCCTGCAGGACGGCTCGGCCGCCCGCGCCGGGCAGGTCGCCGCGACGTTGCGCGAGCTCGGGCTCGCGCCGGTACGCGTGGCCACCGTGCGCGCCGACGGTCCCGGTGGGCCCGAAGCGGCCGCGCGCACGGCGCGCTACGAGGCGCTCGACGCCGCCGCCGACGAGCTCGGCGCCGCGGCCGTCCTGCTCGCCCACACCAGGGACGACCAGGCGGAGACCGTCCTCCTGCGCCTCGCCCGCGGCTCCGGCGCGCGGTCGCTCGCCGGCATGGCGCCGGTGGCCGGTCGCTACCGCAGGCCGTTGCTCGACCTCACCAGGCTGCGGGTCGGCGAGATGTGCGCCGCGGCCGGGCTGACGCCGTGGCACGACCCGCACAACGCCGACCCCGCGTACGCGCGCTCGCGGGTGCGTCACGACGCCCTGCCCGTCCTCGAGCACGCCCTCGGTCCCGGCGTCGCCGCCGCACTCGCGCGGACGGCACGGCTGCTGCGCGACGACGCCGACGCCCTCGACGCCTGGGCGACCCGCGCGCACGCCGAGTGCCGCGCGGGCGGGGAGCCCGGCCTGTCCGCCGACGCACTGGCGGCCCTGCCCGCCGCCGTCCGTACCCGGGTGCTCCGGCTCGCCGCGGTCGACGCGGGGTGCCCGCCGGGGGCGCTCGGCGCGGTCCATCTCGGTGCCGCCGACCGACTCGTGACGGACTGGCACGGCCAGGCCACCGTCGACCTACCCGGCGGTGTGGCGTGCGTCCGTCGGCATGGGAGGCTCTGCTTCAGGGGCCACCATGAGACCGCCGGAGGCGGTGAATGCTGAACGGTCCCCGCTGACCCGGGACGACTGCACGCGCGGCGATCGGAGTGCTGGTGGACACGACCGACATGGGCTCGGACCTGGCGGCGGTCCTGGTCACCGAGGACGAGATCAGGCACCGGCTGGTGGAGATGGCCAAGACCCTCGACACCGACTACCAGGGACGCGACGTCCTGCTCGTCGGGGTGCTGAAGGGCGCGGTCATGATGATGGCCGACCTCGTCCGTGCCATGCACAGCCCGGTCGAGATGGACTGGATGGCGGTGTCGTCGTACGGCGCGGGCACCAAGTCGTCCGGCGTGGTCCGGATCATGAAGGACCTCGACCGCGACATCACGGGCCGGCACGTGCTGATCGTCGAGGACATCATCGACTCGGGCCTCACCCTGTCCTGGCTGCTGCGCAACCTCAGGTCGCGCGGGCCCGCCTCGGTCGAGGTCTGTGCCCTGCTCCGCAAGCCCGAGGCCGTCCAGGTCGACATCCCCGTGAAGTACGTGGGATTCGACATCCCCAGCGAGTTCGTCGTCGGCTACGGCCTCGACTACGCGGAGAAGTACCGGAATCTCCCGTTTGTCGGTACTCTCGCGCCTCATGTGTACGGCGGGGCGTGATGCGGCTCTCCTCCGTGGCCGCACGAGGGGGTTACCCCACGGGAACACAGGGGATGCGATGATGAGTTGACATAGCGAACGTGTAAAGCGTCGGCGTGTCGGTCAGCGCACGGCGGCGAACATCCCAGGTCGTTTTCGGCGTCGATCACCGCCCCGAGGGGCACCGGCAGGCAGGAGGGAGAGCGCAGCGGCGCTCGCTCGGATGGACATCAAGCGTTATCTCCGCGGACCACTGGTGTGGGTACTCCTCATCGGTGTCCTGCTGATCGTGCTGCTCCAGCTCTTCAACGGCGGCAGCGGGTACAAGCAGGTAGACACGTCCACTGTCATCTCCAGGATCGACGAGGGCCAGGTCAAGTCCGCCCTGCTGACCGACAAGGACCAGAAGATCCAGGTCACCCTCAAGGACGGCTCCAAGCTCGAGGCGTTCTGGGTCGCCGGTCAGCAACGCGAGATCGTCTCGTCGCTGCAGGACAACCGGCCGCCGTCCGGCTGGAACGTCGAGGTGCCCAAGCAGAGCATCTTCATGAGCCTGCTGATCAGCCTGTTGCCGATCATCCTGCTCGTCCTCATCTTCCTGTTCATCATGAACCAGATGCAGGGCGGCGGCAGTCGCGTCATGAACTTCGGCAAGTCCAAGGCCAAGATGATCACCAAGGACATGCCGAAGACGACGTTCGCCGACGTCGCGGGCGTCGACGAGACCATCGAGGAGCTCAAGGAGATCAAGGAGTTCCTCGAGAACCCCGCGAAGTTCCAGCAGATCGGCGCGAAGATCCCCAAGGGCGTCCTGCTGTTCGGCCCGCCCGGCACCGGTAAGACCCTGCTCGCCAGGGCCGTCGCCGGCGAGGCGGGCGTCCCGTTCTACTCGATCTCCGGGTCCGACTTCGTCGAGATGTTCGTGGGTGTCGGTGCCTCGCGCGTCCGCGACCTGTTCGAGCAGGCCAAGGCCAACGCGCCGGCGATCGTGTTCGTCGACGAGATCGACGCGGTCGGCCGTCAGCGCGGCGCCGGCCTCGGTGGTGGTCACGACGAGCGCGAGCAGACCCTCAACCAGCTGCTCGTCGAGATGGACGGCTTCGACGTCCGCGGCGGCGTCATCCTGATCGCCGCGACCAACCGTCCCGACATCCTCGACCCGGCGCTGCTGCGCCCGGGCCGCTTCGACCGCCAGATCGTCGTCGACCGCCCCGACCTGGAGGGCCGCAAGGCGATCCTGCGGGTGCACGCGCGCGGCAAGCCGTTCGCGCCGGAGGCCGACCTCGACGTCATCGCGCGGCGCACCCCCGGGTTCACCGGTGCCGACCTGCAGAACGTCATCAACGAGTCGGCGCTGCTGACCGCGCGCAACGACATGAAGCAGATCACCGCGGAGACCCTCGAAGAGTCGATCGACCGGGTCATGGCCGGGCCGGAACGCAAGAGCCGGGTCATGAGCGACCGGGAGAAGAAGATGATCGCGTACCACGAGGGCGGCCATGCCCTGGTCGGACACGCGCTCCCGTTCGCCGACCCGGTGCACAAGATCACGATCCTGTCCCGTGGCCGTGCGCTCGGCTACACGATGTCGCTGCCGACCGAGGACAGGTTCCTCTCCACCCGTAGCGAGATGCTCGACCAGCTCGCCGGCCTGCTCGGTGGTCGCGCGGCGGAGGAGCTCGTCTTCCACGAGCCCACGACCGGTGCGAGCAACGACATCGAGAAGGCCACGACCATCGCGCGCAACATGGTCACCCAGTACGGCATGAGCGAGCGGCTCGGTGCGCGCAAGTTCGGTTCGGGCGACGAGAACGTCTTCCTCGGTCGCGAGATGGGCCACGAGCGCGACTACTCCGAGCAGGTGGCGTCGACCATCGACGAGGAGGTCAGGCGCGTCATCGAGCAGGCCCACGACGTGGCCTGGGAGGTCCTCGTCGAGTACCGCGAGAGCCTCGACAACCTCGTGCTGCGGCTGATGGAGCGCGAGACCTTGCAGCGGGCCGAGGTGCTCGAGGTCTTCGCCGCGGTCAAGAAGCGGCCGGCGCGGCCGTCGTACTCCGGCTACGGCAAGCGGCTGCCGGACGACCGTCCGCCGATCCTGACCCCGAACGAGCGGGCCGCGGCCTTTGCCACCGAGCCGAGCGGCAACGGTGCGGCGTCCCACGAGGGCGGCACGCCGGCCGGCGCTCCCGACCACGTCGCCGCGCCTGGCACCGGCGCCGACGAGCCGCCTCGGGAACCCTAGTGCCCGATCGCGGTGACGGCACCGCGACGGAGGTCGATCTCCCCCGCGTCGAGCGCGCCGTCCGTGAGATCCTGCTCGCAATTGGGGAGGACCCCGACCGCGACGGCCTGCAGCACACCCCCGAACGGGTGGCGCGCTGGTACGCCGAGGCATTCTCCGGGCTGACCCAGAAGCCCGAGGACGTCATGACCGTCGTCTTCGAGGCCGAGCACGACGAGATGGTCCTCGTCCGCGACATCGAGGTCGCGAGCATGTGCGAGCACCACCTCGTGCCGTTCCAGGGCGTCGCGCACGTCGGCTACATCCCCGACGGCAGCGGCCGCGTCACCGGCCTGTCCAAGCTCGCGCGTCTCGTCGACGTCTACGCCCGCCGCCCGCAGGTGCAGGAGCGCATGACGAGCCAGATCGCCGACGCGCTGATGACGGTGCTCGCCCCTCGCGGCGTGATCGTGGTCATGGAGTGCGAGCACCTCTGCATGACGCTGCGCGGCGTCCGCAAGCCGGCCGCCCGCACCGTGACCTCCGCCGTCCGCGGCCAGTTCCGCCGGTCCGACAAGACCAGGAGCGAGGCACTCGCCTTCATCTACGGCCACCGCTCCCACTGACGCCGCCCGCCGGCGGCGTAGTCTCTGGCCTCGTGGCGGCGACGGAGGACCGGCGTGGAAGCCGGAGGTGGGTGCCGGTCACCGCGGGGCTGGTCACGCTGGCCGTCGGGATCATCGACGTCGCGAGCGTGCTGCTGCCGGACGTCGGTAGCCGCGTGCACGTGTTGCGCGGGGTCGTGCCCGGTGTGATCCCCGGGACGGCGGCCGCGGCCGTGCTGCTCGTCGGGCTGCTGCTGGTCATGCTGTCGCACGCGTTGCGGCGCCGGAAGCGTCGCGCGTGGCGCGCCGTCGTCGTGCTGCTGGCCGCGAGCGTGGTGCTGCACGTCCTCAAGGCGCTCGGCGCCGGGTTGCTCTTCCTCGGCCATGCCGCGCTGCCGTCGCTGCTGCTCGTCCTGCTCGTCGTCTTCCGGCGGGAGTTCTACGCGGTCGGCGACCCGACGACGCGGTGGCGAGCGCTGCGGGTGTTCGTCCTGCTCGCCCTCGCCGACGTCGCGCTCGGCCTGCTCTGGTTGTACGCGGGGAGGATCCCGGTCGCCGGCGGGATGTCGTTCGGTGACGCGGTGTGGCACGTGCTGTCCGGCCTCGTCGGGATCGAGGGGCCGGTGCGGTTCGCCTCCGACCGCGCCGGTGACGTCAGCTACGCCCTGCTCGTCGGACTCGGCGGCTTCACCGCGGTGGTCTCCGCCTACCTCCTGCTCCGTCCGGCCAGGCCGCTGCCGCGGCTCAGCGGGTCGGACGAGGAACGCCTGCGGGAGCTCGTCGTCAGGCACGGGTCGAACGACTCGCTCGGCTACTTCGCGCTGCGCGGCGACAAGAGCGTCGTCTGGTCGCCGTCGGGCAAGGCCGGCGTGACGTACCGCGTCGTCTCCGGCGTCATGCTGGCGAGCGGCGACCCACTCGGCGACCCCGAGGCGTGGCCGGGCGCCATGACCGCGTTCGTCGAGCAGGCCGACAGGCACGCGTGGGTGCCTGCGGTGCTCGCGTGCGGCGAGTACGCCGGTGAGGTGTGGGTGCGCGAGACCGGCCTGACCGCGCTCGAGCTCGGCGACGAGGCCGTGGTGCCCATCGGCGAGTTCACCCTCGACGGGCGCGCCATGCGCGGTGTACGGCAGGCGGTCGGGCGCCTGGAGCGCAAGGGCTACCAGGCCGACGTCGTACGGTCGCGCGACCTCGACGAGGCGCAGCGCTCCCGCCTTCACGCGGAGGCGGCGCGCTGGCGGCGCAGCCAGACCGAGCGCGGGTTCTCGATGGCCCTCGGCAGGTTCGCCGCCGGCGAGGATCCCGACTGCGTGATCGTGACCGCACGGGAGGACGGCGAGCTGCGCGGCTTCCTCCAGCTGGCTCCCTGGGGACGCGACGGGCTGTCGCTCGACGTGATGCGCAGGGATACCGGGAACGCCGACAACGGCATCAACGAGCTGCTCATCGTGCGGCTGCTGCGGGAGGCGCCGGCGCTCGGCGTCCGCCGCGTGTCGCTCAACTTCGCGGTGTTCCGCTCGGCGCTCGCCCGCGGCGAGCGGCTCGGGGCGGGACCCGTCGTCCGCGGGCTGCGGAGCATCCTGCTGTTCCTGTCCCGCTGGTTCCAGATCGAGTCGCTCTACCGGTTCAACGCGAAGTTCCGCCCGGAGTGGGAGCCGCGCTTCCTGCTGTACCCGACCGGCCGCGACCTGCCCCGGGTGGTGCTCGCCGGGCTGCAGGCCGAGGCGTTCGTCGTCTGGCCGCGTCCCGTCCTGCGCTGGTGGCGCCCGAGGTCGGTCGTCGACACGTCCACCTGACGTACCGAGCTGGGACCCCGCCGCTCTGCCTCCCGCGTCATGTTGCTGATCACACCGTGAGTCGGGGGTTCCCGCGTGCTGCAGGCGATGAGAACCCCCGAATCACGATGTCCGGCCTGCGCACCTTCCTACGTCCACCGGCCGATGCGGACTGTGCGTGCGGGTGCGTAGGGTGTCGGCATGCCCAGTGCCACCGACCCTCCGGCGTGGGTGCGCGGGCTCCCCGCCGTCGGGCGCTGCCTGGTGATGGGGGTCGTCAACGTCACGCCGGACTCCTTCTCCGACGGCGGCACGCACTTCGACGTCGACAAGGCGATCGCGCACGGGCGCGGTCTCGCCGCCGACGGCGCCGACATCGTCGACGTCGGCGGCGAGTCGACGAGGCCGGGCGCCGGCAGGATCGACGAGGCGGAGGAGCTGCGCCGGGTCGTCCCGGTCGTGCGGGCGCTCGCGGCAGACGGCGTCACCGTCAGCGTCGACACGATGCGGTCCGGGGTCGCCGCGACGGCGGTCGGGGCCGGTGCCCGCATGGTCAACGACGTGAGCGGCGGCCGGGCCGACCCCGCGCTCGTGTCGTTCGTGGCCGAGGCGCGGGTGCCGTACGTCCTCATGCACTGGCGCGGGCACAGCGACGTGATGCAGGAGCGTGCGGTCTACACCGACGTCGTCACCGAGGTCCGCGACGAGCTCGCGAGGCAGCTCGACGACGTGACCGGTCGCGGCGTCTCGTTCGACCAGGTCGTCCTCGATCCCGGCATCGGGTTCGCCAAGCGGCACCCGCACAACTGGTCCCTGCTCGCCCGGCTCGCCGCGCTCGCCGCGCTCGGCCGGCCGCTCCTCGTCGGATCGTCCCGCAAGGGGTTCCTCGGTGCGCTGCTCGCCGGCGACGACGGCAGTCCGCGTCCCGCGCCCGGGCGGGACGACGCGACGGTGGCGCTCACCGCCCTCGCCGCAGCCGCGGGGGTGTGGGGCGTCCGGGTCCACGACGTCGCGGCGAGCGCCGACGCCGTACGGGTCGCCGCGCGGATGGCGGTCGAGCGGCCGGCCGGCGCGCCCGCCGGTGTGCCGCGGCACGACAGGATCGCATTGCGCGGACTCCGGGTCCGGGGGCACCATGGCGTCTTCACCACCGAACGCGAGACCGGCCAGACGTTCGTCGTCGACGTCGTGCTCGACGTCGACACGGGGCCGGCTGCCGCGGCAGACGACCTGGCCCTTACGGTCGACTACGGCGAGCTCGCCGACCGTCTGGTCGCCGTGGTCGGTGGCGAGCCGGCCGACCTGCTGGAGACGGTCGCGCAGCGGCTGGCGGATGTGTGCCTGGCCACCAGGGGCGTGTGGGCAGTCGAGGTCACGCTGCACAAGCCCGAGGCGCCCCTGGGGCATACGTTCGACGACGTCGCGGTTTCGATCGTGAGGAAGAGGGAGCAGATGACCGACCGAGAGGGCAGGCGCGCATGACGGTATATCCCGAGGACCTCCTCCGCTCCGCTCCTCGCTCATGCGCGGTCGGTGCGCGACGTGCGGCTCTCGTTCTCGCTGCGATGCTCACTTCGGAGGGCGGCTCATGACCTACCGTGCGGTAATCGCGTTCGGGAGCAACCTCGGGGACCGCCTGGCCTACCTCCAGGGCGGCGTCGACGCGCTGCTCGACACCCCGGGCACGACCTACATCGCGCAATCGGCCATCTACGAGACCGACCCTGTCGGCGGACCCGAGCAACCGGCGTTCCTCAACGCGATCGTCATCGTCGACACGATGCTTCCGCCGGCCGCGCTCCTCGACCGCGCGCACGCGATCGAGGAGGCGTTCGAGCGCGCGCGGATCGAGCACTGGGGTCCGCGCACCCTCGACGTCGACATCATCTCCGTCAACGACGAGCAGTTCGACGAGGGCGATCTCACGATCCCGCACAAGTCCGCGCACGAGCGCGCGTTCGTGCTCGTGCCCTGGCTCGATGCCGATCCCGACGCCGAGCTCATGGGGCACGGCAAGGTGGCCGACGTGCTCTCGACAATGGACAGAAGCGGCGTGCGGAGCTCGGAGGCCGCACTGCGGGAACCTGCGTGAGACCCACCCGCATCGCCACTCTCGTCGCGGTCGCCGTGGCCGTCGGCATCGGCCTGTGGGTGATCGTCCGCGTGGCCTATGCGGTGATCCCGCCGCTGCCATGGACGACCGTCGCCGTGCTCGTGCTCGTCACCATCGTCGAGCTCGTCCTTGCCTGGGCGGTCTGGGCGCGCATCAACCGCCGCCCAGGCGCCCCGATGCTCGGCCCGCTGGTGATCGCGCGGTACGTGGCATTGGCCAAGGCGAGCGCGTACGCCAGCGCCGTGGCCGCCGGCGCGTTCGGCGGCCTGTTGGCGTACCTGCTCGACAGCCTCTCCAGCCCCACCCAACAGGCCGACGCCTGGGTCGCCGGTGCGAGCATGCTGGCGTCCTGCGCCCTGTGCGTCACGGCCATGCTGCTCGAGTACGCGTGCCGCGTCCCGAAGGACCCCGACGACGAGGACCGCAAGTCCCCGGCCAACACCGGTTAGCCCGTCGAAGGAATCCGCCATTGGCAGTGTGCCAACGCGTGTCGCAGCGCCCGCGGTGTCGGCAGCTGCGGCTACTATCGCCAGCCAGACGGGTGCCGTGGGGGACGGCCGACCCGATTCGCGTTCAGGCGCCGCGCGACAGGCGTGACGCAAGTGTTTCTTGTGTCTCGTGCGGCGTGGCGGCGTGGCGAATTCCCGCCCCGCACCTAGCCTTCCGTCCATGCTGCGGCGTTCTCACCGACGACGCCCGCCTATACCCGTCTGGGTGGCGGTCGTCCTGTTCGTCCTGGCCGCAGTCGCGGTGGTCGGCGCGGTCGTGGTCCGCGACCCCTGGCTGCTGCGTGGCTCCGTCGCCGCACTCGCCGTGGTCGCCCTCGTCAACGCGCTCCTGCTGCGCCGGATGCGGTCGATCCTGCGCCGTGCCCAGGTGCAGGTCGCGGGGAGCGCCAGCGCGCTCGCGCGCTCCGAGACCAGGGCCGGTCGCGAACTGCTCGCGCGCGATCACGAGATCGGCCGGCTCAGCGGTGAGCTCGACGTCGCGTCCACCCGGCTCGTGGAGGTGACCGGCGCGAGCCTGTACGCCGCGACGGTGCTGGCCGAGCTGCTGCGCAACAACACCCTGATGACGACAGACGCCGACACCGCGGACGCCTCGGCCACTGCCGAGAGTGACGACGACGACGAGGATGTTGCCAACAAGGCGGCGAGCAGTACGGTGGTCCAGGTCTGGCCCAGCGTCGACGATGCACCGACCGTGGTCGACCTGCTTCGCTGGGACCAGGTGCGCCGGCTGACCGACGAGCCGGTCGCCGAAGGGCAGCGTCCCGCCTGAGGCCGCTGCGCGCGAGGCTAAGGAGCGCGAGCCCACGATGCAGGCAATGACGCGGCACCTCATCGGTGCCGGATTCGGCGTTGTCGCCGTCCCGGTGCTGTTGGTGCTGTCCTGGTGGTCGGCGCGCGAGTACCAGCTGACCGTCCAGTTCTTCAGGCCCGGGCACGGCGCGTTGTTCCTGCTGTCGGTCGCGCTGGTCGGCGTCGTCGCGGGCGTGCTCTGCGCCGGGCGTTTCGTCTCGCCCGTCGCGTCGGTCGTGGCCGGCGGGGTGCTGCTGGTGATCAACCTCATGGTCTGGGCGCCGCTCGCGCTGCGCATCGGCGGACGTCTCGAACTCAACGGTTTCCTCTTCAGGGCGGTCGGTCTCGTGCCCACCCTGCTCGCGCTCTCGTTCGTCCTGCTGACCGCGAGCGCCTTCCCGTCCCGCTGGGTCGGCGAGCGCTCCCGGCCGGCTCCTCGTCCTCTCCCTGCACAGGAGGTGCAGCGTCCATGAGGCACTTCGCGGGCGTCCTGCTCGGAATCATCCTCGTCCCGGTCTTCTTCACCCTGAACTGGCTGGTCAACTACGCGGGCGACAGGGTCGCCGACGACCAGGGCCGGATGTGGCTGCTGCTGCTCCTCGGCGCGTACGCGGTGATGGGGCTGCTCGTGGCGATCTTCCTCGCCTCGCGGTCGATCTCCGCGATCTCGCTGATCATCGGCGGGCTGCTGATCGCGGCGGCCGAAGTCCTGCTGCTGCTGCCGGCGCTCGCCGACATCGAGGTCAACCTCCCGCGGCTGTACGACTACCCGAACATCACCGACGGCTACCTGCTGGTGGCGGTCGGGGTCGCGCTGCTGTTCGGTGGCCTGTTCCCGACCCGGTGGGCACGGCCGAAGCCGGTCGACGAGGACGAGGACCTGCCGGTCCGCGGCTCCTCCCTGCTGCCCGGTGACGAGCGCGGCCGCGACGCCGACTACGACTCGTCGTGGGGCTCGGGTCGCAACGAGTACGCCGAGGAGCCCGAGGCGCCGTACACCCAGGGCGGGCGCTACGACGAGCCGCAGACCCGGCAGTTCTCGGCATCCGGCGGCGAGCAGCACCACGAGGGCGAGCCCGCCACCCAGCCGGGACAGTACGACCAGTCGCAGCCGTCGTACGACTACGACCAGGGCCAGGAGCAGACGTACCGGTCCTCGGACTACGGCGACTACCAACAGCAGCCGGGCCAGTACGACCGGCCGCCCGCCGACCGGTCCTGACCCGCTCCAACACCCCGGCGCGCCGTCCGTCTTCCTCCCCGTAGCGCAGCGGCGGGAGGATCATGCTCCTGCCCGATTCGTGAGGAGCGAGACATGACCGACGCGCGGCCCACCGGGGTGGTCGAGGGGGTCCCCCTGCTCGACCTGTCCCACGTCGCCTCCGAGGACGACCTCGACTTCCTGTCCTCCATCGAGAAGGTCGCGGTCGTGGTGGTGCCTGAGCACCTCGTCGCCGCGCTGCATCGCATCCCGATGCGCAAGGTGGCGAGCATCGTCGCGGTGCCGCAGGGTGCGAACGTCCGCATGCACACCGGCTCGCTCATGGTCGGCGGCGAGGGTCTCGCCGAACCTGGCGGCGACAACGAGGTGCTCGTCGTGACCGGTGCCCTGATCGTCACGAGTCCCGTGACCAGCGTGGGGTACCGGCAGATCGTCGTCACCGGCCTCGTCCTCGCGCCGCGCGGCAGCGAGTCCGCGCTGGGCTCGGGTCTCACCAGCGTCACCGGAGGGGTCGTCTACTACCGGTACGCGGAGGGCCAGGAGCTCCGGCAGTACTCCGGCACCGTCAAGGTGAGCGGGGCGACCCTGGCCAACCAGGGCGGGACGCCGGACGACGTGCTCGTCGCCGCCGGCCAGCTCATCGTGACCGGTCCGGTCACCGAGGTGGGCTACCAGCAGATCGTCCTCGCCGGGCAGCTGCTGGCCCCCCGCGACAGCGAGGCGTCCATCGCGCCCGCACTGATGGTGCAGGGCCAGGTGGCCTGGTACTCCGGCGATCCACGCTTCCTCGTCGGCGACGAGACGTACGGTCGTGCCTTCTTCGAGATGCTCGACGGACCGCAGGAGCTCGCCATCCTCGGCGACGTGACGATCGAGGACGACGGCCTCACCCCCGAGCTGCTGCGGGAGAAGATCTCCGACCTCACGCTCGTGGGCCGCCTCACGGCGCCGAAGGCGCTCGTACCGGCGTTCCAGGTGCTCGCGACCGAGAAGCTTGGCGAGATCAGGGCGAGCGACGGTGGCACGGAGCCGCGGTGACGACGAGCGGGCGTTCGGGGAGCTCTTCGACGAGCACCGCCCGGGCGTCTTCGCGTACCTGGTGGGCAGGGTGAGCGACAGGGACTGGGCGGGCGACCTGCTGCAGGACGTCTTCCTGCGGGCGTGGCGCCGGCTCGACGAGATCCGTGACCTGCCGGTCGAGCGGCAGCGCGCGTGGATCTTCACGGTGGCGAAGAACCTCGTCACCGACGCGTACCGCTCGCGCGCGACCCGCGCGGCGACGATGTCGACGTTGCGACAGACCGCGGAGACCGCCGCTCCCTGTCACGACGAGCCGGCGTCCCGGGTGGAGGCCGCCGAACGGGTGTCCGCGGTGGCGTCGGCCGTCCGGCAACTGCCCGACGAGCTGCGCGTCATCGTCACGATGAACGCCGTCGGCGAGCTGACGAGCGCGCAGATCGGGGAGGCGCTGGGCCAGCCGGCGGGCACGATCAGGTACAAGCTCTCGCTCGCGCGTCGCAGGCTGGCCGAGATCCTCGAGACGCACGCACCGACGGCAGTGGAGGCACGATGACCGACAACGCGGACAACCTCGATGCGATGCTCGGCGGCTGGGCCGCATCGGTGCGGCTCTCCGACACCGAGGCAGACACGATCAGGCAGGCCGTCGTCGCCGTGCCGGTTCCCGCGGCAGTTCCGCCGGTCACGACGTCGCTCTCGCCGTCGTGGTGGACGGACTTCTCGATGCAGATCAGCGCCGTCATGGTCGACGCCGGCCGCGCCGGCGCCGCGCCGTTCGCGGCCTAGTGTTACCTGTCGATGTCGCCGACGACGAAGAAGAGCGAGCCGAGCACCGCGATCATGTCGGCGACCAGGCAGCCGGGCAGGATCTCCGCGAGCACCTGGACGTTGTTGAACGACGCCGAGCGCAGCTTCATCCGCCACGGTGTCTTCTCGCCGCGCGACACCAGGTAGTAGCCGTTGATGCCGAGCGGGTTCTCGGTCCAGGCGTACGTCTCGCCCTCCGGCACCTTGAGCACCTTGGGCAGCCGTTGGTTGATCGGCCCGCGAGGCAGGCCGCGCAGGCGCACGACGCAGGCGTCGACGAGGTCGAGCGACACGTGCGCCTGGTCGAGCAGGCAGCGGAACCTCGCGCGCGCGTCACCCTCCTCGCGGACGACCACCCGCCCCGGACCTCCTGGCGCGAACAGCTCGCCGTACGCGAGGTACGGCTCGTCGCGCCGCAGGTCGAAGTCGACGCCGGACGCGCGGGCGACCGGACCGCTGACGCCGTACTGGTGGACGGTCTCGGGCGTCAGGACGCCGATGCCCTTCGTGCGGGCCAGGAAGATCTCGTTGCCGACGATGATGTTCTCGAGGTCGGGTAGCCGCGCGCGCACCGCGCGCACCGTCTCGGCGACCCGGTCGAGCCAACCGGCGGGCAGGTCCTCCTTGAGGCCGCCGACCCGGTTGAACATGTAGTGCATGCGGCCGCCGGAGACCTCCTCCATCACGCGCTGGATCGCCTCGCGCTCGCGGAACGCGTAGAACATCGGCGTGATGGCGCCCATCTCCAGCGGGTAGGCGCCGAGGAACATCAGGTGGTTGAGGACGCGGTTGAGCTCGGCGAGCAGCGTGCGCGCCCACGTCGCGCGCTCGGGTACCTCCATGCCGAGCATGCGCTCGACCGCGAGCACGACGCCGAGTTCGCTGGAGAACGCGGACAGCCAGTCGTGCCGGTTGGCGAGCACGATGATCTGCCGGTAGTCGCGCACCTCGAACAGCTTCTCCGCGCCTCGGTGCATGTAGCCGATGACGGGATCGGCCGACACGATGCGCTCGCCGTCGAGGGTGACGACGAGCCGCAGGACGCCGTGGGTGGACGGATGCTGCGGACCGATGTTCAGCGTCATCTCGGTCGTCGTGAGCCCACCCGCGCCCGCGCCGACGCCGACGACGCGGGTCGTGGTGTCGGGGGAGTCCGGTGGGGTCGGGGCGTTCATCGGACCCCATGGTGCCACCATTGGGTGCCATGACACAGGGTCCGGGGCAGCCGCCCGCGCGCCCGCGGCCACTCGTCGACCCGGCGGAGCTGCGTCCGCGCCGCCGCATGTACTGGGTCGGCCTCAGCATCTTCACCGTCACCCTCGTGGTCGGCATCACCGTCGGCGTCGTCCTGGTCAAGGGATTCGTCGCGAATACCAGGGACTTCCAGGGGCTCACCAACGGCGCCCCGTCCACCGTCTCGCTCCCGGCCGGCGACGAGAAGATCCTCTACGCCGCCGGCGGCGATGTCGAGCCGTTCGACGAGCCGCCCGACTGCGAGTTCGACGGTCCCGGCGACGTCCGCCTCACCGACCTCCACGGCAGCAGCACCCTCGAGCTCGAGGATGAGGTCTGGAGCGGCATCGCGGGCATCCACGTCTCGGCGGCCGGCGACTACACCGTCACCTGCCCCGCGTCCGGCGACGTCAGGTACGGCATCGGCAACAGGATCGGTGGCATGCTCGCCCAGGGGTTCGGCGCGGCCGGAGCGTTCCTCGTGCTGCCCGGCATCGGCTTCGTCGTCGGCGGTACCATCGCGCTCGTGACGCTTGTCGGTCGTAACGGGCACCGCAACAGGATCCTGCGGCAACGAACCCCGAAGCCGTGAACGCGGCCCCCGCAGGCATCGACTCGCGTGCCGTCAGGCCCACGCGTGTCTGGTACCTCATCGCCGCGATCGTCGCCGTGGTCGCGATCGCCGTACCCGTCGTGCTGCTAGTCGTCAGCCAGCTCACGGCGCCCAAGGTCGAGGAGATCAACCTCGGATCCGACACCAAGCGGATGGTCGCGAAGGAGGTGAAGTGGCTCTACGCCACCAAGCCCAAGGGACTGGTCCCTCCGCTGTGCAAGGTCGACGGGCCGGCCGACGTCCACGTCAAGCCACTCACGAGCCTGGACACGACGACGTACGAGGGCACGACCTGGTACGCCGTCGCGCAGGTCACCGTCGACGCCACCGGCGACTACTCGATCCAGTGCCTCAGCACGATGAAGGGTCTCCGGGCCGGGATCGGCGGTGAGCCCGCGAAGCAGCCCGGTCTCCTCTCGGGCCTCGTCCTGAAGTGGGTCGTCCCGGTCGTCGGTGTCGTCGCCGCGGCCGTCGTCGCACTGGTCACGTTCCTGCGCAGGCGATCACACCGGGCCGGCATGCTCGCCGCGGCGTCGCACGGCTCCTGGTACGACCAGCAGGGTGGCGGCCAGTACCCGCAGCACGGCCAGTATCCGCAGGGCCAGTACCCGCAGCAGGGTCAGTACCCCCAGCAGGGCCAGTATCCGCAGCAGGGTGGGCAGCCGCCATATGGTCAGCAGCCGCCGTACGGGTACTGATGGGCGGCGTGCGTCCACGACGGCGCTGGTACGCGCTGCCCGCCGGCATCCTGCTCGGCTCGCTGGGCGTCGGCAGCCTGGTGTTCTGGCTCGTCATCAGGCCGCTCGAACACGGCGAGGGCACGCCGCTGCGTATCCTCGCCGCGTTCGTCGTGCTCGTGATCGTGGTGGCCGCCGGCTTCCTGACGTCGTTCGTCGCCGCACTCGTGATCGCCGTACGGCGGTCCCGCGCCAGGCGCGAGGCTCTCGCCGACCTCGACGGCTGACGGGTCAACCCAGCGCGGTGGGTATGTCCGTGCCGACGTCCTGGACAAGCCAGCGGAACGCCCCGAGACCCTGACGATCGGTCAGCTCCGCGGCCTCGCTCGCCCGGCCGAGGGCGCGGAGGTAGCCGGCCGGGTCGGAGCTCGCCGTGGCATGCGGCGGTGGTCGTCCGTCGACGCCGAGGGCGGTCAAAGCCGCGCGCTGGGTGGTGAGCACGGTCGCTCCCGCGCCGGCTCGGCGGCCGGCTGCCGCGCAGGAGTCGATGGCGACATGCGCGGTGACGTCGCAGGTGCCGTCGGGCACCGGCGGCACCTGCCGGCCGTCGCGGTAGCCGGTGAGGGTCCCTCGCGGCGGGCGCGACGCCAGGTCGTGGCCGTAGTCGATCGCGACCGCGAGGCCGCGCCGGACCCGGCCGACGGCCGCTGCCCACGCGTCGTCTCGCGTCCGCCCGATCTCGGCGCGATCGCCGACGCCGGCCAGCGGCCACCAGGCGTCGAGCCACGCCGCGTCCTCAGCGTCCGGCGGCTCACCGAGGCGCTCCCTGCCGGTGTCGTCGACCTCGACGAGGCGGGGCCCGGCCGGCGTCAGCTCGGCGACGTCGAGCGGCACGTCGTCGAGCCACTCGTTCGCGACGACGAGCGCCTCGACGCCGTCGGGTATCTCGGTGGCGAACGACGGGTGGGCGATCTCGACCGAGACGACCTCCAGGTCGGACGCGACGCGCGCACACGCCGCCGCCAGCTCGCCGCGTCCCGCCCCGACGTCGACCAGCGTGCGGAGCCCGCGGGTCTCGGCCAGCCGGGCGAGAGCCGCGGCGAACAGGTCGGACGCGTGCACCGAGGTACGGAACTGGCCGGCGGGACCGGTCGGTCCCCGGTAGAACCCGGCGGGCCCGTACAGCGCGTCGGCGGTCGCCGCGCGCCAGGTCCGCCATCGCGTCACACCGGTCACGCTAGCCGCCCGCCCGTCGAACCCGTGAGTGGCACCCTCACCGTGTGATGGCGCGGTGAGGGTGCCCCTCACGGGTCGAGAGGGGAGGGTCGAACGAGGGACGCCGAGGCGCCGCGATCCGGCGTGCCGCGGCACCGTACGCCCTTAGGCTCCGCGTATGGCTGACGAGGCGATCGAGCGGCCGCGGCGGTCGCCGTGGGCGTTCTTCGGCCTCGTCGTCGTGCTGTCGGTCCCGCTGTACGTCCTCAACCCCCTCGTGCACGCGGCGGGCATGCCCAAGAACATGCCGGTGCTCGACGCGGCGCTCGCGTTCGTACCGTTCGCCGCCGCCGCGATCCTCACCGCCAGGCGTGAGGGGGCACCCGGTATCGGTCGGCTGCTGAGGCGGGCGGTCGATCTCGGCAGGATCGGGCGGAAGACCTGGTACCTGCCCGTGTTCCTCCTGGCGCCGGGCACGCTGCTCGCGTCGTACGGGCTCATGCGCCTGTTCGGGGTGCAGGTGGCCGGCCAGCCGCGCCTCCCGCTCGCGGCGATGCTGGTACTGCCGCTCGTCTTCCTCGTCGCCGCCGCGGGTGAGGAGTTGGGCTGGACGGGCTACGCCACCGACCCGCTGCAGGAGCGGTTGGGTGCACTCGGTGCCGCGCTGGTCCTTGGCACGGTGTGGTGGGCCTGGCACCTCCCGTCGATCGTGCAGAGCGGGCAGCCGCCGGTGCTTGTCGCGCTGGGAGCGCTCGCCGCGATCGGCGGGCGGGTCGTGTGGGTCTGGATCTACCACGGCACGGGGCGAAGCGTCGCCGCGATCATCGTGGTGCACGCACTGGCCAACGTCTGCGGCTCGTTCGTGCCGTCGGTCCCCACGGGCGCGGGTGGACCCGTCACCGTGGTCCTCGCGGTCACCGTCACGGTCCTGTGGGGCGCGCGCACGCTGGCGCGGTTCAGGTTCGCCGGCCGAGCCCGCGCGGACGCCTCCCCCTGAGGGCGTACGGCGCGTCGTCCGTGCTGCCGACGCCGGAGGCGCGGGCGAGCGCCTAGGGTTTGAGCGTGCTGGCCTCCCTGTGGGCATGGCTCCGTCGGCACCCGCGCATCGTCGACGGCGTGGTGGCGGGGTTCATCGCGCTACCCAACCTCCCGTACATCGCCGCCGGGATCTTCCCGGCGGGCGAGGCGATGGGCGGTCGCCTCCTCGCGACGGTGTTCATCCTGCTCCAGTGCGTGCCGCTGATCTGGCGGCGGAGGTGGCCGCTTGGCGTCTTCGCGGCGCTGTCGTCAGTGGCGTTCGTCCAGTGGTCGGCGAACCACTTCATGACGTTCGCCAACGTCTCGCTCCTCCTCGCGCTGTACACGGTCGCGGCGCAGAGTCGCCGGCTGCACACGGCCCTCGCCTTCCTCGTCATGGAGCTCGGCGCCCTGCTCGCGGCGCTGCGCTGGACCGGCGGCGCCGACGACCGGGTCGTGACCTTCGTCGGGCTGTCCTTGTGCATCCTCGTGTCCGGCCTGCTCGGCGACAGCGCGCGCAGCAGGCGGGCGTACTACGCGGAGCTGGAGGCGCGGGCGGACCGGCTGGAGCGCGAGCGTGAGCAGGAGGCGCAGCTCGCCGTCGCCGACGAGCGCGCACGGATCGCGCGCGAGATGCACGACGTCGTGGCGCACAACGTGAGCGTCATGGTCGTCCAGGCGGAGGGGGCCGCGTATCTCTTCGACACCGACCCGGGGCGCTCGCGCCAGGCGATGAGCACCGTCGCGAGCACCGGGCGGCAGGCGCTCGCCGAGATGCGCAGGCTGCTCGGCGTGCTCAGGTCGGAACGGCCGGCCGACGACGAACGCGCACCGCAGCCGGGGCTCGGCGACCTGCCCGACCTGGTCGACCGGGTACGGGTCGCCGGCGTCGCGGTCGACCTGACCGTGACGCCAGGGAAGGGTCCGGTAGGTGCCGGCCACGGCCTCGCTGCGTACCGCGTGGTGCAGGAGGCGCTGACCAACGTGCTGAAGCACGCCGGCCCCCGCGTGTGCGCGCGAGTGCGGGTCGACCGGGCGGACGACGCCCTGCGCCTCACCGTCACAGACGACGGCCGGGGAGCGGCGGCCGACTCCACCGACGGCAGGGGACACGGTCTGCGGGGGATGCGTGAGCGGGTCGGCGTCTACGACGGTACGTTGCGGGCGGGACCGCTGCCCGGAGGTGGTTACGAGGTGTACGCGGAGATCCCGTTGAAGGGGGTGGGCGGATGAGTTGCCCTGTGTCAAGCCGCTGCTGGTTGGTGTTGGTTGAGGATGCGTTGGAGGGCGCGGTGGTGGTCGGGGTGGTAGGGGGTGGTGGTGGTCCAGCAGGCCCAGATGTTGTCGACCCAGGCGCGGGCGAGGATGCGGACGGCGTGGGGGTGGTCGTGTCCTCGGGTGCGGGCGCGTTGGTAGAGGTCGGCGGCCCAGGGGTTGGCGTGGCGGGTGTCGCCGGCGAAGTCGCAGAGGGCGTCGCGGAGTTGTTTGTCGGCGCCCCAGCGGAAGCTGACCGCGGTGGTCTTGCCGGATTGGCGGGTGGAGGGGGCGACTCCAGCGAGGCAGGCCATCGAGTCGGCGGTGGGGAAGCGGCCGCGGGCGTCGCCGATTTCGGCGAGCAGTCGGGCGGCGCGCACGGTGCCGGAGCGGGGCAGGCTGGTGAAGATCGGTGCGTCGGGGTGCAGGTCGAGTTGCTCGGCGATCCGGGTGGCCAGGGCCTCGATTTGGGTCGTGATGGTGCGCAGCACGGCGGTGAACGCGGCGGTGACGGTGGCGGCGGACTCGCTGGCGGAGCCGGTGGCGCCGCGTGGGGCGTTGGTCAGGCGGGTGTGGAAGGTGTCGGGGCTGGTGCGGCCGCAGTAGCCGGCGGCCGACAGCCAGGCCGTCCATCGCTTGGGCGAGAGCCAGTCGGCGCGGTCTTGGGTGTCGAAGCGGTCGAGGAACCGCAGGCTGATCGCGGAGTCGATGTCGGCGAACAGGCCGACCGTGCCGGGGAAGCAAATCTGCAGGTGTGCGCGCAGCTGGTTAGCGACTGCGACCCGGTGGGCGACGAGGTCGCGGCGGGCACGGACGGTCTGGCGCAGCGCGGTGGTGGCCTCGGTGTCGACCAGCAGCGGGCGGAGCCGGCGGCGGTCGGTGCGCACCACGTCGGCCAGGACGTAGGCGTCGAACCGGTCGTCCTTGTTGCCGGCCGACCCGTAGCGAGACCGCAGGTTCTTCAGCTGACCGGGCGGGATGACGTAGACGACCAGCCCGGCCTGGCGCAGCGCGTCGACGACCGGCCCGTCGGGACGCTCGATCCCGACCTCGCTGACCTCGGCGGCCAGCAGCTTGCGGACCATCGTGCGCAACCCGGCGGTGTCATGGGCGACGGGGAACCGGTCGATCGGTTCGCCATCGGGGTCGACGATCGCGATGGCGTGATCGTCTTTGGCCCAGTCCACCCCGGCGGTAGGTCGCGGCAGGACGGGGGCATCGGCGACACTCAATGTTGTCTCCTCGCTGTTGCACCAGTGGGAAGACACCTGGTGGTCCCGGGACGCGGCTGCCGGTCGCTCACTGATCGGCGCTCTGTGGCGCACAGCCCTGTAGCCAGTCGGCGCGTCCTGGGCCACCGGGCCTCGCAGAACTCATCCCGGACCTCAAGAGTCGAGCGAGCAGGGCGATGGCCCGGTGGGGACCTCAGGTGCGCCCGAATCCTGTCATCAACAGGACCGGACACAAGGATGGTGCACCAGTGAGCGGTGCGGGTGAGGCGATCCGGGTGCTGCTCGTCGACGACCAGGAGCTCGTGCGTGCGGGCTTCCGCATGGTCATCGACGCGCAGCCGGACATCGACGTGGTCGGCGAGGCCGCCGACGGGGCCGGTGCGCTCGAGGTCCTGCGGAGCACGTCCGTCGACGTCGTGCTGATGGACATCCGCATGCCGCGCATGGACGGCGTCGAGGCCACGCGCCGGATCCACGAGTCCGGCAACGACCTGCCGCGGGTGCTGATCCTCACCACCTTCGACCTCGACGAGCATGCGTACGCCGGCCTGCGGGCGGGCGCGTCCGGGTTCTTCCTCAAGGACGCGCCGCCGGCCGACCTGCTGTCGGCGATCCGCGCGGTGCACTCCGGCGACGCCGTCGTCGCGCCGAGCACCACCCGCCGGCTGCTCGACCGGTTCGTCTCCCACCTCCCCGACGACGAGGCCGCGCCGGCCGCCGGCCTCGACTCGCTGACCGAGCGCGAGCGCGAGGTCCTCGTCGAGATCGCGCAGGGCCTCTCCAACGCCGAGATCGGCGTCCGCCTGTACGTCTCCGAGGCGACCGTCAAGACCCACGTCGGCCGCATCCTCGCCAAGCTCGGCCTCCGCGACCGGGTGCAGGCGGTCGTCCTCGCGTACGAGACCGGCCTGGTCCGTCCCAGCGCCTGACGCGCGCATCTACGACCTGAGGTGTAGTCGAAGGTCGAGGTACCCCTCCGAAGGTTGACGCGGGAACCGACCGATGGCCCGATGCGGGCGCCCCCTGCCCTTCCCTAGGGTCGAACCAGTCAAGATCATCAACCGGGGAGGAACTCCGTGTCGGTCACGACCCCAGGGTCGTCGCAGCAGCGGCCCACCACGGACGCGTCGCCCGACCCGTTCGACGTGGCACGCCGCGCGGCCGCCAGGCACGACGCCGGCCGGCACGCGGCGGCACCGCAGATCGGGCCCGCGCCGGTCGCACCGCGGCCACTGCCTCCGGGGACGACTCCGGTCATCCGCGCCGCGCAGCTGGCGAAGGTCTACGGGTCAGGGGAGACGGCGGTACACGCACTCGACGGCGTCGACGTCGAGGTCGCCGCGGGCTCGTTCACGGCGATCATGGGTCCGTCCGGCTCGGGCAAGTCCACGCTCATGCACTGCCTCGCGGGCCTCGACGCCGCGACCTCCGGCACGATCCACGTCGGCGACATCGACATCACCCGGCTGAACGACAAGGCGCTCACCCTGCTGCGGCGCGACCGCGTGGGTTTCGTCTTCCAGTCGTTCAACCTCCTCCCGATGCTCACCGCGAAGCAGAACATCGTGCTCCCGCTCGACCTCGCCGGTCGCAAGCCCGACCAGCAGTGGTACGACCAGGTCGTCGACGTCCTCGGCATCCGCGACCGGCTCGGCCACAAGCCGGCTCAGCTGTCCGGCGGTCAGCAGCAGCGCGTCGCCTGCGCGCGTGCGTTGCTGAGCCGGCCGCAGGTCGTCTTCGCCGACGAGCCGACCGGCAACCTCGACTCGAGGTCGGGTGCCGAGGTGCTCGGGTTCCTGCGCCGCTCCGTCCGCGAGATGGGGCAGACGATCGTCATGGTCACCCACGACCCCAACGCCGCGGCGTACGCCGACCGCGTGCTGCTACTCGCCGACGGCCGGGTCGCCGGCGGCATCGACGCGCCCACCACCGACAGCGTCATCGACGCGCTCCGGCAGCTGGGGGGCTGACGAGGTGCTCAAGACGACGCTGGCCGGCCTGCGCGCCCATGGCGCGCGGCTGATCTTCTCGTCCCTCGCCATCATTTTCGGCGTCGGTTTCGCGGCCGGCAGCTTCGTGCTGACCGACACGATCAAGGCCGGCTACGAGATGTCGTTCGCCGCCGACGCGCGGTTGCTCGACCTCGTGGCCACGCCCGACGAGGACGAGGACGAGGCCGGCAAGGCGGTCCCGGCCGCGACCGTCGACCGCATGCGTGACGTCGACGGTGTGGCGAGCGTCGAGGAGCGCTACCAGGGTTACGGCACGCTGCTGAACTCCAAGGGCAGGCCGCTCGGCAACCAGGGCATGGCCACGGTCGACAGCATCGCGGCGGACAAGGCGCTCCGCTGGCAGCAGGTCGCGAAGGGACGCCTGCCCGACGCGGCCGACGAGCTGACCCTCGACACGGCGACGGCGAAGCGCGCGGGCTATGCGGTCGGCGACCCGGTCCGGGTGATCGACGTCGAGGACGAGGTGCACAGCTACACGCTGACCGGCACGATCGACGTCGAGGACTCACCGCAGTACGCGGGCATCCCGTACGTCGGTGTCACCGCTTCGCAGGCCAAGCTGATCGACGGGGCCGACGCGCCGTCGCGGATCGACATGCGTACCGCCGACGGCGCCGACGTCGCCGCGGTCGAGTCCGACGTCGCGGCGCTGCTGCCCTCGGGCTGGCAGGCGTCCACGGGCGCGGAGTTCACCCGGCAGCAGCTGAAGGACATCTCCAGCGAGCTGACCCAGCTCAACATCGCACTGCTGGCCTTCGCCGCGATCGCGATGTTCGTCGCCGCGATCGTCATCGCCAACACGTTCACGATCCTCATCGCGCAGCGCACGCGCGAGATGGCGCTGCTGCGTTGCGTCGGGGCGACGCGCGGTCAGGTGTACCGGTCGGTCCTGCTCGAGTCGATCGTCCTCGGCATCGTCGGGTCGACGCTCGGCCTGCTGGCGGGCATCGGTCTCGCCGCGGTGGCGCAGGTCGTGCTGCGCGCGGTGGGTGCGCCGATGGGGCCGGGCCCGGTCTCACCGACCCTCGTCGGCCTGGTGATCCCGTTCGTCCTCGGCACGGTGGTCACGGTCGTCGCGGCGGCCTTCCCGGCGATCGGGGCCACCCGGATCGCGCCGATCGCGGCGCTGCGCAACCAGCCCGACATCGGCCGGGTGCGCAAGTCGCACCGCGTGCGTACTGTGCTCGCGTTCCTCGCCCTCGTTGCGGGGATCGCGGCGATGGTGCCCGGCGTGCGCGGCGACGGCAGCGAGCAGAACTTCCTCCTCGCTCTCGCCGGGGGAGCGGTGGCGTTCCTCGGGATCCTGTTCCTCACGCCCGTGATCGTCCCCCGGCTCATCAGCGTTCTCGGCTTCGTCCTCGCGCGGCCGTTCCGCACGCCGGGCAGGCTCGCCCGGGCCAACGCGGTGCGCAACCCGGGACGTGCGGCCGCGACCAGTGCGGCCCTGCTCGTCGGGGTCACGCTGATCAGCATCATGGCGGTCGTGTCCGCGTCGGTGCAGAAGACGGCGACGGCGAGCCTCGACGAGGAGTTCCCGTTCGACCTGTCGATCACGTCCCGCACCGCGGCGGTGCCGGGGCCGGTGGTCGATGACCTCGAGAAGGAGAAGCGCCTGTCCGGCGTCGTGCCCGTCTACACGGCTCGCGGCACGGTGGGCGACGGCCGCGGGTTCACGGTGCAGGGCGTCGACAAGGCCGAGGCCGAGCGGGAGCTCGGTCCGCTCAAGCAGTACGAGAAGGCAGCGCCCGGCAGGGTGGTGATCCCGAAGTTCGTCGCCGCCGTCGAGAAGCTCGACGTCGGCGACGAGGTGACGATCGGGCTCGCCGACAAGTCGGAGCTGACGGCCGAGATCGCCGGCACCGTCTCAGGCGACACCGCGATCGCCACCTCCGACGACCTCCTCGAGGCGGCGCCGGACGCGGTGGTCGGCAGCGTCTTCCTCAAGGCGAAGTCGGGCGAGTCGGCCGAGGACGTCCAGACCGCGGTCGACCGGGCCGTCGCCGACCGTCCCGAGCTCACGGTCGAGGGACCGCTGCAGTACAAGGCGGCGATCGAGAAGGGCGTGCAGGCGACCCTGCTGCTCTTCGCCGGCCTGCTCGGCATCGCCGTCCTCATCGCGCTGTTCGGCATCGCCAACACGCTCGCGCTGAGCGTGCTGGAGCGCACTCGCGAGTCGGGGGTGTTGCGGGCGCTCGGCCTGACCAGGCGCCAACTCCGCGCGATGTTCTCCGGCGAGGCCGTGCTGATGGCGGCCGTGGCGGGACTGCTGGGCGTCGGACTCGGCGTCGCCTTCGGCTACGTCGCGATCCGCTCGCTCGTCGGGTCGTCCGCCGACCTCGTCGCCCCGTACGCCCAGCTCGGCCTGTTCGTCGGCCTCGCCGCGCTCGCCGGCCTCGTCGCGTCGGTCGTCCCCGCGCGCAAGGCGGCGCGCAGCTCGGTCGTGGTCGCCATGGCGGAGGAGTGATCGCCACGAGATGACAAGGACGCCGGCGGCGGCGTGCCGCGGTGACGCATGGGGCGCCTCACCGCGGACGGCTGGGGTAGCTGCCGCCGCCGGACCATCGGGGATGAAGCGGGACCTGCTCCATCGGGGGTGAGCAGGTCCCGCTCGCATGTCCGGGGACGGTCTGGGAGGAGCAAGGGCTCCGGCCCCGGCGGGTCCGAGGGGTCCATTCCTGGTCCTGCCGGGGCCGGGACGTGGCGGCCGCCACGCCGGCACGGTGAACCGGCCGGGCCTCGGGGCTGATCCGCGGCCGGTCACCAGCTCAGACGTTGTTCCAGACGGGGACGTGGT
>WHST01000071.1 GCA_009379955.1 Streptosporangiales bacterium
CGTGTCGGGGCATGGTGAGGGTGCCGTTCACGGGTGCGCTGCGAGGGTCGTCGGTGGAGCTTCACCTCACCGACATGGACTTCACCTCGTCCCGGCACGAGGTGAAGTCCACGTTGATCACGTGCACGTGATCAAACGGTGACGGCGGCGAGCCTATCGACGATTCAGTTCCGCTCGGGTCCGCTGCCGGGGGCATGGTCGCCCTCCGGCGCGGGCTGCTCGTCCACCGAGGAGTCCGGCTGCCCGTCGGCGGACGGACCGGCCTCGCGGCGCCTGCGCCCGCCCTGGGGAGTCCTGGCCGGGTCGAAGACGAGCTGGTCGAGCTCGGCGAGGATCTCGGCGCGCAGCTCGTCGTGCTGCGGCCCCAACCGGGTCGACGGGTCCTGCCACCGGTCGTCGCCGTAGCGGCCGACCGGTCGGTTGCTGACGTCGCCCGGCTCCCACTCGTACCGCGGCCACACGTGGGCGTGCAGGAAGCCGTCCTCGTTGCCCTGGATCTCGATGTTGATCCTCCGGAACGCGGGGTCCCTGCGGGCGCAGACGCGTTCCACGGCCTCGGCCAGCCGTTCGACGTCGGCGAGGAACTGCAGCCGCCGCGTCCGCGGCAGGTCGGTGAGCCGGGTGGCGTCGGGGTCGTCGGTGAGGAGGACGCTGTAGCCGGGCAGGAACTGCACGTCGCCGATCGCGGCGAAGCCGCCCTCGAGACGGGTGAGCACGGTGGGGTTGTCCCCGGCCAGTGCCGCGCCGACCCGATCGTGGGTCCACGGCGGCGCGGCGACGTGGCCGTTGACCCGGCTGCCGTCGGCCGCCGGCACGGCGGCGACCACCGGTGCCACGGGAGTGGCAGCGGTCTCCGCCGCGGGCTCGGGTTCCGCGACCGGCGCCGGGGCCGGCGTCGGCTGTCCGCCCTTGCGCACCGCCTTGCGCTCCCGCCTGGCGGCACGCTTGGCCGCGCGACGCTCCTTGCCCAGCTCCAGCGACGTGTACAGCGTCGGCACGACCACGAGCGTCAGCAGCGTGGAGCTGACCAGGCCGCCGATGACGACGATCGCCAACGACTGGGAGATGAAGCCGCCGCCGTCGTTCTCGGTCACGCCGAGAGCCATCGGCGTCAGCGCGCAGATCGTCGCGACCGCGGTCATCACGACCGGACGCAGGCGCCGGCGACCGCCCTCGATGACGGCTTCCGACACCCCCATCCCCGCGACCCGGTAGCGGTTCATCAGGTCGACGAGCACGATCGCGTTGGTCACGACGATGCCGACGAGCATCAGGACGCCGATGAGGGCAGGGACACCGAGCGAGGTGCCGGTCGCGAGCAGCAGGCCGATCGCGCCGGTCGCCGCGAACGGCACCGACACCATCAGGATCAGCGGCTGTGCGAGGCTGCGGAAGGTCGCTGCCATGATCAGGAACACGATGACGATCGCGGCCACCAGCGCGAGTCCGAGGCTGGTGAACGCGTCCGACTGGTCCTGGCTGACACCGCCGAGGTTGTAGCTCACCCCGGCGGGCAGGTCGAGGTCGTTCAGCTTCTGCGTCAGCTCCGCCGTGACCGCGCCGGTGTTCTCGGCGCCGGGCGTCGCGGTGATCGTCGCGCTCCGCGAGCCGTCGACGTGGGAGATGGTCGCCGGGCCGGCGCCCTGGGTGACCGTCGCGACGTCGTCGAGACGCACCTCACCGAGCGGCGTCTGCAGCGGCAGCGCCTTGATGTCGGCGAGCGACTCCGGCGGATCGTCGGTCGTCAGGACGACGTCGTGCTGCTGGCTGTCGATCGTCATCTGGGTGACGGTCGAGCCCTGCAGCGCCGACGCGACCGCCTGGCCGATGGCACCGTCGGTGAGCCCGTGGCGCGCGGCCTCCGACCGCTTGGTCGCGACCTGGATGCGTGGCGCGTTCTCGGTCAGGTCGCTGGAGACGTCGGTGACGTCGTCCGTACCGGCGACCGCCTTGCGCACCTGCTCGGCACCGTCCTCGAGCGAGTCGGCGTCGGTGGACTGCACGACGACCTGCAGCTGGCTGGAGGCGGCGAATCCGCCACCGCCCTGTCCGGCGTTGACGGCGACCGTGCCGATCTCGGAGATGTCGTTGACGCCGTCCCTGATCCGGTCCTGCACCGCGATGACGTCGGAGCCCTCGTCGACCGTGAGCTGGTAGGTGGCCCTCGCCGCGCCAGTGGTGGACACGCCGCCGAACGGGTCGCCGCCGATCGTCACCTGGTAGGAGTCGACGGCGTCCTCGTCCGCGAGCACGTCCTCGACCTTGGCGACGGCCTCGCTCGTCGTCTCCAGGTTGGTGCCGGTCGGCATCTCCTGGGTGATGGTGACGGCGTTCTGCCCCGACGCGTCGAGGAAGTTGGTCTGCAGGCGCGTGCCGAGGGCACCGGTGCCGGCGAGGATGAGCAGCGCCAGCACGACGGTGACGAACCGGTGCTTCGTCGAGAACCTGATGACCGGCACGTAGATCCGCTGCAGCGGCGAGCGGCGCTCCTTCTCGATGGCACGCTGCTCGAACACCGCCGGGTCCTCGTCGCCGCGCTTCGGAGCGCCGAGGAACCAGTAGCAGAGCACCGGGATGACCGTGAGGGCCACGAACAGCGAGGCGAGCAGCGCGATCGTGACCGTGATGGCGAACGGACGGAACAGCTCGCCGACGATCCCACTGATGAACGCGATCGGCACGAACACGGCCACCGTCGTGAGCGTCGACGCGGTGATGGCGGTCGCCACCTCGCGGACGCCGTTGAGCACGGCCTGCTGTTTCTCCTCCCCGTACGCCAGATGTCGTTTGATGTTCTCGAGCACGACGATGGAGTCGTCGACGACGCGTCCGACGGCGACGGTGAGGCCGCCGAGGGTGAGCAGGTTGAGCGACAGGTCACCCGTCCACATCGCGATGAGTGCGATTAGGACCGACATCGGGATGGAGACCGCCGTCACGATCGTCGAGCGGAGCGACAGCAGGAACAGCAGGATCACGATCACCGCGAAGATCAGGCCGAGCAGGCCCTCCGTGCCGAGGCTCTTGATCGAGTCCTTGACGTAGGGCGCCTGGTCGAAGACGACGGTGAGCTCGGTGTCGTTGCCGAGCCGGTCGGTGAGGTCGGGGAGCCGGTCGCGGATCTCGTCGGAGATCAGCACGTTGTTGCCGTCGGGCGCGGCGGTCACCAGCAGCCCGAGGCTCGGCTTGCCGTTGGTCCTGGTGATGGTCGTGGTCTTCGCCTCGGTCATGGTGACCGTCGCGACGTCGCCGAGCTTCACCGGCTTCGGCGCCGCGCCGCCGCGGGGCGGCTGACCCTGCTCCGCCGGCGGCGTGAGGTAGATGTTCTCGATGTCCTCGGCGGAGTCGAACTTCTCCGCCACCTGGACGGAGATGCTCTCGGTGTCCTCGTCGACGGAGCCGGCGGGGACGGGCGTGCCGTTGGCGGTGAGCGCCTCGGACACCGAGGTGGCGGCGAGGCCCTTCTTCCGGAGCGCCTCCTCGTCGAGCTTGACCGTGACCTGCTGCTCCCGGACGCCGGTGACCTCGGCCTGGCGCACGCCGTCGATCTCGTTGAGCTCGGGGACGACGACCTCGTCGAGCCGGTCGGCGAGGGCCTGTTCGTCCAGGGACGAGGTGACCGCGAAGACGACAGCGGGGATCTGGTCGCTGCTGCCGGTGACGACCTGCGGGTCGACGTCCTCGGGCAGGTCGCCCTGGATGCGGTTGATCGCCTCGTCGACGTCCGCGCTGGCCTTGTCGAGGTCGGTGCCGAACGCGAACTGAAGCGAGATGTTCGACACGCCCTCGCCGGTCGTCGAGGTGACGTCCTCGATGCCCTCGACGCCGTTCACCGCGTCCTCGATCGGCGTGGTGACCTGGTCCTCGACGATGTCGGGGGACGCGCCGGGGTACGGCGCGACGACGAACGCGGCGGGGAACTCGATGTTCGGGATCAGCTGCTGTTTCAGCTGGGGGATCGAGAAGACCCCGAAGCCGATGACGATCAACGCGGCGAGTGCCACGATCGTCCGGTTGGCGAGGCTCAGCCTGGCCAGGTGGAACATGAGGCGATCCTTTCCCCCAGGGACTGCTGACCGGTCGGTCGTCGAAGGAGCGGTGGACGAGAGGTCGTCGCTGCCGCCGCGCGCACCGGCGCGGGTGGCGGAGTCGAGTCGGTGATCAACATTACTGACCTGGACGAGCGGTCGACCGGTCGCCCCCGCGGCGGGGACGCGCCGGGAGCCGGCGAGGATTCGTGCGGCAGCATGGGTCCATCAGACTTGTCGGCGGGGTCGCGGAGACAGGGGCCAAGGTGGGGAGTCGGCCGACCAAAGGCGAGTGTCGCCCGACGCCACCCGCAACTTTCGGGGGTGTGGGCGTCGTCACGGCGACGAGCCGGTTGCGCTCAGGTGGCGAGCCGCCGGCCCGCGCGAGGCGGCGTCCCTCTACACTGCCGTCTCGCCAGGCTTCCGGAGTCGGCCCGCCAGGACAGCGTTTGGCCCGTCAAGGATTCGGGTCGGGAAAGGTGTGATCAGCCGGGATGTACAGCCTGATCCTTCTCAACGGCGGCATCGGCAAGCGCATTGCCGCGGGCCAGCCGAAGCAGTTCCTCAAAGTGAACGGCATCCCGATCCTGGTCTACTCGATCGTGGCCGCGGACGCCGTGGAGTCGATCACCGAGATCGTCCTCAACTACCCGGACGACTGGCGCGACACGGTCGAGCAGATCGTGAACGACTACGCGATCAAGACCCCGATCGTGTACGTGCCTGCCGGCGAGACCCGCCACGAGTCGGTCGCCGTGATGCTGAAGCACTGCTCCAACGAGCACGTGATCATCCACGAGTCGGCCCGTCCGCTGGTGCGGACCGAGGACTTCGAGCGGCTTGCGGGGGAGCCGTACGACAACGTCAGCTACATGCTGCCACTGTCGTTCACGGTGGCACCGGTCGACCCGGAGTCGCACCGCGTGACCGGCTACCTCGAGCGGCACAAGCTGCGCAACGTCCAGCTCCCGCAGAAGTTCAACAAGAACTCGCTCGTCGGGGCACACGAGTACGCCCAGCGCGAGGGCGTGAAGTTCACCGAGGACGCCACCCTCGTGGCCGTGGCAGGCGGTGACGTCCGCTACCTGGACGGCGCGGAGCGCAACTTCAAGGTCACGACTCGCACGGACGTCCGGCTCGCCGGGTTCCTCCTCCTCGGCGGAGACGAGGACTGGGATGAGTAAGACGATCCTCGTCACGGGCGCGTCGAAGGGGATCGGGTACGAGACGGTCAGGCGGTTCTTCTACGCCGACAACGACGTCACCGACGTCGTGCTGCTCGCGCGGGAGTCGGAGGCGTTCACCGCCAACCTGGAGAAGCTGAACGACGACAACCCGTACGGCAAGAAGCTCTACCCGTACACCATCGACCTCGCCGATCGCGCGGGCATCGTCCGGCTGATGGGCGAGATCGCGCACCAGCACGGCACGGTCGACATCCTCGTCAACAACGCCGGGTACACCGACCCGAAGCCGATCCAGCAGATCGAGTTCGGCTCGTTCGAGCGCACCATCGCCGTCAACCTGTACGCGCCGTTCACGATCGTGCAGGAGCTCCTGCATCACGGCAACAGGTTCGACCTGATCGTCAACATCGCGTCGACCGCCGGCATCAACGGCCGGTCGGGCTGGCTCACCTACTCGGCGTCCAAGGCCGCGGTCATCAACATGAGCGAGGTCATGCGCGAGGAGCTGATGATGTACGGCACCCGTGTGGTGTGCATCTCGCCGGGCCGGTGCGCCACCGACCTGCGTCGCACCCTCGCGCCCGACGAGGACCCGTCCACGATCATGCAGCCGAGCCACGTGGCCGGTGTGATCGAGATGCTCGCGTCCGACGTCGGGCGCTTCGTCGACAGCCAGAACCTCGTCGTCAGGAAGTGACGAGTCCGTCCCACGACCAGTGCGGGATGCGCAATCCGTCCGGGACGTCATCCGCGGACCGGTGATAGCGGGACATCGTGGTGGTGGTCGCCCACGCGAAGTAGTCGTGCAGCACCAGGCGGACCCGATCGTCGCCGGCGAGACCGACGTCTTCCAGCGCCTGATCGAAGCACGCGATCGCTCGACGGTCCATCTCCTCGTGCGGGCCGTTGCCGCTGTGCATCCGTACCACTGAGGTCTCGTCGCCGTAGGAGTCAGAGAAGGTCGTCGGACCACCGAGCGCCTCCGCCCAGTACGCGGCCAGTCGCCGGCCGTGCTCGGGGTGGAACCCGTGACTGAACGCGTGGCTGACCACGGCGTCGGCCAGCACTCTGGCGTGCCATGCGCTGGCCAGGCGCTGCAGCCCGGCTGCGCCGCCCGAGGCCTCGTACACCGTCTGCATGCCATCAATATGGCACGCCACGCCGTCCGGTCATGAGGGTGGCCATTGTCGCCGAAGCTATGACGACGACACCGGCAACGGCGAAGACGATCTGAACGGCGACCGAGGCCTGACCCGGCGCGGCGGGGATGTCATAGTGGAAGAACAGGCTGCCGAGAACGGCGACACCGAGGGCCGCGCCGAGTTGTTGAACGGCGTTGAGCAGACCGGCGGCCGAGCCGATCTCTTGCGGTTGGACGTGGTGCAGGGCGCTGGTGAAGAAGGCGGGCGTGAACAGGCCGACGCCCAGGCCGCACACGACCAGGGCCGGCAGCAGCCACACGGGGTACCGGCCGGGGTCCGAGGCATAGTAGGCGCCGACTGCGAACGCGATGCCCACGGTGAGAGTGGCCAAGCCGAGGAACATGACGCGGTCGCCGTAGCGTGGAACGAGCCGTGACCCAGCTGCGTACGAGGCGATTCCGAGTCCGGCCGACCAGGGCAGCAGAGTCAGACCGGCGGTCAGAGAGTTGGCGCCGATGCTGAGTTGCAAGTGCACGACGATCACGAGCAGGAGCCCGTTCGTGACGGCGAAGAACAGGGTCGAGATGGCCAGCGCGGCCGGGAAGGGCCGGCCCCGGAACAGGCTGGTCTCCAGCAATGGCCGGCCGCCGCGGCGGCTGGTCCGGCGCTGATGTCCGGCGAACACTGCGAGGGTCAACACTCCGGCACCGACCAACAACCAGGTCCATGCGCCCGCTCCGACAGCGCCGGGGTCGCCAGTTCCGATGAGTGGGCAAACGATCAGCGTGGCTGAGGCGACGACCAGAATAGTGCCGACGGGGTCAAGACCTGGCCGCCGCGGCGCACGATTCTCAGCGATCCGGCCGGTCAACGCGAGCACGGCTACTGCCAGTGGAGCGTTGACGAGGAAAACGGCCCGCCAGGAGGTGCCGAACAGATCGGCGTGGGTGAGCACGCCGCCCAGGACGGGTCCGGCGACGCCTGCCAAGCCCATGACCGGACCGATGGTGCCGAGGGCTTTGGCGACGTCGTCGCCGTCGAACATCGCTTTGATCAGCCCGATCGTCTGCGGAATGATCGCGGCCGCTGCTGCGCCCTGCACGACGCGGAACCCGATCAGCGCCATAGCACTGGGGGCGAACGCGCAGGCCAGAGAAGCAAGCAGGAACATCGTCACGCCGATGCGGAACATGCGGCGGCGGCCAACGATGTCCCCCAGCCGTCCGCCGCTGACGAGCAGCACCGCGAACGGCAGGGTGTAGGCGGCGCTGAACCACTGGATGTCAGTGGCCGAACCGCCGAGGTCGGCGCGCATAGTGGGAGCGGCGACCTGCACGATCGTGGCGTCCAGGAGATTCATCGCCTCGGCGGTCAGCAGCGCCGCCAAACCGACCCATCGCCGTCGCGACGCCGCGGGCGCAGGCCGGGTTGTCGTCTGAGTCATGCAGCCTCCACGACTTCTCGCCCCGTCACTTGTCCCGTGAAGGGCGGATCGGGTGTCACCCGATCGTGCGGCCGAGCACACGCTTTCTGCGACCGATCCGGCGACCTTGAGGTTTCTTCCGTCGGACAGGGTTGAATGGTGGATATGACCGCCCTCGACGGCCTGGACCGGGGCCTGATCCACGCCTTGCAGATCGACGGCCGCGTGTCGTTCACCGCCGTTTCAGAGGTGCTCGGCGCCTCCTCACCACGCTCAAGAGCAATCGCCCGCTTCGCCCATCGCACCAGCACGAATGAGGTAGACGGAGCACCGGCCGCGTTCATGAAGATCATCCCGTTTGGGGTTGGCTGGTGACGCCGTTCCTCGTGGTTCAAAATCCGATGGCTTCGCGGAGCAGCAGGACGGTGCCGCGCCCGGGGTGGGGTTCTGCGTTGAGGATGAGGAGGCGGTTGACGGCGCTGGGCTTCCCGTAGACCGCCTGGGCACGGTCGTTCTCCAGCGGGAGGCAATGGTCTTCGACGCGGCGCCGCGCGGTGCTCAGGTCGGGTACCACCTTCTGCGCCCCGACGACCCAGATCGCGTGAGCGGCGCCGCCGGCGTAGCCAGTTAGCTGGCTTCCGCTGGCCGAGGCGGCCACAAGAGAGCCGGTTTCGGTGACCGCGGCGACGCTGCCCACGATGACGTCGGGGCTGGCGAGCAGCCGCCGGATCTCGTCCATCTGGGTGGCGCGGTCCATGGCCAGGCCGCGTGGCCTGACAGCGTCGTACCGCCCGCTGGTGTTGATGTCCTCATCGATGCCGGACAAGCGGAGGGTCTCGCTGGCCCCGGTGAACACGCTCGCGCCCTCGGGAATCAGCTCCTTGACGCGGGCACGCGCGGCGGCGGCGTCATCGAGGATTTCGACGGTGAAACCGTGTGCAGTCAGCGCAGTGGCCGCCTGCTCCAAGCGCTGCGCGGGCGCCGGGTCGGCGAACGATGTTGTCGGCATCGGGGTGGTCATGGTGCCTCCTGGGCTGGTCGCTGCATGATGTGTTCGTCTCAGCAGTTCGACAAGGCAGCGCAGCGGAATGTGAGGCGACGCGCCAACCTCACGTTCTGGTGCGCTGTCTTGTCGAACCGGTGAGGGCAGATGCGACCGAGGAGTCGGCGACACCATGACCACCCAATCCGAGCCAGGACACGGCCGGCCCGACCCGGGCCTGAGCGCGATCATCGGCGAGCGGCGTCAGCTGATCAATCTCGCGTACCGGCTGCTCGGCTCCATGGCCGAGGCCGAGGATGCCGTACAGGAGACCTATGCCCGCTGGTACGCCATGTCCCCACAACAGCAGGAAGCCATCGAATCTCCCGGCGCCTGGCTGAGCAAGGTCGCCAGCCGCATCTGCCTCAACCTGCTCGGCTCGGCCCGGGCCCGGCGCGAGACCTACGTGGGGGAGTGGATCCCCGAGCCCCTACCCGACCGTACGGAGTGGATCACCGGGCGCTCGGGCAGCACCACCGTCGACCCGGCCGACCGAGTCACCCTCGACGAGTCGATCAACATGGCCTTCCTCGTCGTACTCGAATCGATGACCCCGGCCGAGCGCGTCGCATTCATCCTCCACGACGTCTTCCGCTACTCCTTCACCGACGTGGCCGAGATCGTCGGCCGTACCCCGGCGGCCTGCCGCCAGCTGGCCTCCTCAGCCCGCCGCCGCATCCGCGCTTCGCAGGCTCCCGCGACCCCGACAGCCCGGCAGGCCGGCATCGTCCGGGACTTCAAGCAGGCATGGGAGGCAAAGGACATCGACGCGCTCATCGGCCTGCTCGACCCCGACGCCACCGCGACCGCCGACGGCGGCGGCCTCGCCACCACCTTCCTGCGCCCCATCGAAGGCGGCGAGCAGATCGCGCGCGCCTGGGTCGAAATCGCCAACTGGGCGACCAGCAACATGACGGTCCTGGAGCGTACGGTCAACGGTCAGCTCGGCCTGGTCGCTCAGCAAGACGGCGTCACCGTGACGGTGTTCGCGTTCGACATCGCAGGCGACCGGATCAAGCACATCTGGGTAGTACGCAACCCCGAGAAACTCCGACTCTGGACGACGGGCTGACGCGCGTCCCCACCATCCAACAAGAAAGACCCACCATGACCGCTGATGCCAACATCCTCCACCACGTCGGGCTGATCACCCGCGACATGGACGCCACCATCGGGCAATACGAGAAGCTCGGGTTCGCGTTCACGCCCCTGTCACTGCCGCGCATCCCGATGCGCCCGGGCGGTGAGCCGGTGCTGCTCGGCGCCGGCAACCGCACCGCCGTCTTCGCCGAGAACTACCTTGAGATGCTCGCAGTCGTGGACCCAGCCCGCTGGGCGCAGATCACACCGCAACAGCGCGGCGGGTTCGACCTGGACCGGTCGCTGGCCCGCTACGAGGGCCTGCACGTCATGCACTTCGGCAGCGACGACCTGGAAGCCCTGCATGATCGGCTGGTCGCCGAGGGCGTGCCGAGTGACGACATCCGGCCGTACCAGCGCAACGTCGACACCGAGGACGGCCAGCAGCTCATGCAGGCTCGCGCGTTCGCGTTCCCGCCCGAGGCCAACCCCGAGGCACTCATCCAGATGTGTCAGCACCTCACCCCTGAGCTGGTGTTCCAGAAGCGCTACCAGCGCCACGACAACGGCGCCGTCGGCGTTGTCGAGATCACCGTATGCAGCGACGACCCGGCAGGCTATGCCAGCACCTACACCCGTTACACCGGCCACGACCACACCAAGGACAGCGACGTTTACACCGTCGACCTGGGCAAGTCGCGGGTCCGGGTGGTCTCACCCGAGGCACTGCCCGTGCTGATCCCGGGGGCGGTGCCGCCCGCCGTACCCTCACTGGTCGGCTTCACCGTCGCGGTCGCCGACCTTGACGCCACCCGCTCCCTGCTGTCCGACCGCGGCATCCCGTTCCGCGCCCTCGGCGACACCCTGCTCGTCGCCGCGCCGGACGCCGCCGGCGCCACAGTCTCGTTCATCGCTGTCTAACCCGTGGCCCTCGCCTTCGCCGCCGGAGCGCACCGGCCTCGTTGTCGCCGACGTCGTCAGGACGTGACCGACCGGCGGCGCCGCGGCTCTCGCGCACCGGCCGCGAAGCGGCGCGACGACGCGTTGATCTGAGCGAGTCGGCGCAGCGCGAGCAGCAACGGCTCGGCCAGGATCGTGCCGAGCACGACGTAGTGGACGGCCGCGTCGCGTGACTCCGTGGGGACGTCGCCGACCTCCAGGTCGGCGAGTGCCTGCATGACGTCGGCGTAGTCGCGCAGCCGCCCCGGCGGCAGCGTGAAGTCGGCGGCGTCGATCGCGGCCAGCGCCTCGGCGAGCCGGTGCAGCGACGCGGGGTCGGCACCGTCGATCTGCCAGCCCATCTCCCGCACCAGGGCCTCGGCCGCTGCGGTGTCGACGTCCTCCTGGTCTGCCGGCTTGAGCCGGTCGTGGGCCATGCCGAGGAGCTCGTGCATCGACTCCGGCGGGTCGTCGAGCTGGTCGAGCACCGCCCGGGTGGCCGCGATGCTGAGACCGCCGACGCCGATGAGCGCGCGGATCAGCCGCAGCCTGGTCGCGTGCGTCTCGTCGTACTGCGCCTGGGTCGCGGACGTCCGACGGCCCTCGTGGAGCAGGCCCGTCCGCAGGTAGTACTTCACGGTGGCGACGGGGACCCCGCCGGTCCGGCTCAGCTCCGAGATGCGCACGCGTTCCCCTTGACATTGGATAGTGACACTCTCCAATATTAGAGAGTAGCAGTATCCAATACTACCGAGGGACCGACATGCCGACCATCGCACCCGGCCGCACCACCCATCACTACGAGGGCGAGCTCGTGGTCTTCCTGATCGGGATGACCATCAACCGGCTGTGGCGTCCCGACCAGTGGCTGCCCGCCTTCCTCGCCATGCCGAGGATGCTCCGCGAGCTGTCGCAGGACCCCGACTCCGGCTTCCTCGGCTACCGGGTGACCCTGGAGGGACGGAACCCGACCATCATCCAGTACTGGAGCTCGCTCGAGAAGCTCTATGCCTACGCGAGCGCCCGCGACGCCGAGCACCGTCCGGCCTGGACCGCGTTCAACGGCCGGGCCAGGCGCGCCCCTGGCGCGGTCGGCGTCTGGCACGAGACCTACACGGTCTCCTCGGCCGAGTCGATCTACTCGGGCACGCCGGAGATGGGGCTGGCGAAGTTCACCGAGCGGGTGCCCGTCGCCGCGCGCGGCGACGCCGCCCGGCAGCGCCTCGCGGCGGGGTGGACGCGGTCACACAGCTGAGCACCACCCCCACGTCACGAAGGAGAAGCCCATGGAACCGCTCATCGTCCTCGTCGCCGTCACCGGCGCCCTCCTCGTCGCCGGCGCCCTCGGCGTCCGGCGCCTCCGGTCCTGGCCCGTCGCCCTGCGAGGCGGCCTAGCGGCCATGTTCGTCCTGACCGGTGTCGCCCATTTCGTCGGGATGCGCGCGGAGCTGGTCGGCATGGTGCCCCCGGCGCTGCCTGCCCCGGAGCTGCTGGTGACCGTCACCGGCGTGCTCGAGCTGGCCGGCGCCGTCGGCCTCCTGCTCCGGCCCACCGCGCCGTTGGCGGCGGCATGCCTCGGCGCCCTGCTCGTCGCGATGTTCCCGGCGAACGTCTACGCCGCGCTCGAAGGCGTCACCACGGGACCGCTGGACGCACTCGTCCCGCGATCCCTGCTGCAGGTCGTCTTCCTCGCGGCCACCGCCGCGGTCGTGGCGCACCACGTCCGCGCGCGCCGGCACGCTTCGTCGGGGACCCCGGCGGGGGTGCCCGCCACGGCTGGGGACCCCGGTGGGGGTGTGCGCCACGACCGGGGACCCCAGCAGGGTGGGGACGGACCGCGACTGCCGACCGGTCAGGTGTTGAGGTAGGCGAGCACGGCGAGCACGCGCCTGTTGTCGTCCTCGGACGGCGGCAGGTCGAGCTTGGTGAAGATGCTGTTGGTGTGCTTGCTGACCGCCTTCTCGGTGATGAAGAGCCGGCCGGCGATCGCGGTGTTGGTACGTCCCTCGGCCATCAGGCCGAGCACCTCGCGTTCCCGGGCGGTGATCCGCTTCATCGGCTCGTCACCGGCGTGGGTGGTCAGCAGCTGGGAGATGACCTCGGGGTCCATCGCGGTGCCTCCGGCCGCGACGCGGCGGACCGCCTCGACGAACTGCACGACGTCGGAGACCCGGTCCTTGAGCAGGTAGCCGACGCCACCGGTGCGGTCGGACAGCAGCTCGCGGGCGTAGAGCTGCTCGACGTACTGCGACAGCACGAGCACCGGCAGGCCGGGGATCTGGGCGCGGGCCTCGATCGCGGCGCGCAGGCCCTCGTCGGTGAACGTCGGAGGCAGCCGGACGTCGATCACGGCCACGTCGGGACGGTGTGTGGTGAGCGCACGGAGAAGCGAGGGTCCGTTGTCGACCGCCTCGACGACCTCGAAGGCATGGGCGGAGAGGAGGCGGATCAGGCCGTCCCTGAGGAGGGCGAGATCTTCCCCGATGACAACGCGCACGGCACCTCCATGATGATCACGGTGGGACCTCCCCGAGGGCTGGTGAGGAGGAGTGTCCCGTCGAATGCTGCCAGGCGCTTGCGGATGCCGTGCAGGCCGCCACCCGGATTGACCACCGCGCCGCCCCTGCCGTGGTCGCCGACGACGATCGACAGCTTGCCGTCGGCGTAGCGCATCTCCACCCAGGCGTCGGACGCGTGGCCGTGCTTCGCGGCGTTGGTGAGGGTCTCGGCGACGGCGAAGTACGCGGCGGACTCCACGGGCGCGGGCGGCCGGCCGGGCAGCTTGGCGTCGACGGCGACGGCGAGCGGGGAGTCGAGCGCGAACGCGCGGACGGCGCCCTCGAGCCCGCGGTCGGCGAGCACGGGCGGGTGGATTCCGCGCACCAGGTTGCGGATCTCGGCGAGTGCCTCCCGGCTCGACAGCCTTGCCTCGGCGAGCAGCTCGCGTGCGGCGTCCGGGTTGGTCCCGAGGAGCTCCTCGGCCATGCCGAGGTTCATGCCGAGCGCGACCAGCCGTGCCTGCGCGCCGTCGTGCAGGTCGCGTTCGATGCGCCTGATCTCGGCTGCCTGGGAGTCGACCGTCTCGGCCCGTGACTGGGACAGCTGCTGGACCCGCAGCGCGAGCTTGGCGCGCTCGGTCGGGCCGAGCAGGCCACGGGCCAGGTGGCCGTAGAGACGCATCAGCTGCGGTGCGAGCAACCACCACGAGACGAACAGCGCCAGGGACATGCCGAGCGAGACGAGGCTGACCTGGTGCGTGCCGAGCAGCTTGGCCAGCAGCTCGGGCACGAGGTCGATGCCCGGGACGATCTGGTCGATCACCGGGACCGCGAGGTACCAGACGGACGCGGCGAACAGGGTCAGCGAGACCACGCACAGCAGCAGTCCCGCGAGGGCGTTGAGCAGCAGCCAGGTCAGGTCGCGCCAGGTGGCGGCGTCGCGGAGCACCGTGCCGAGGCGGTCGCGCCAGCGGGTGGTGGGCGAGGTCAGGTAGGGCCGGGGGACGTCCGAGCTGAGGATCCAGCTCGCCGCGCGCCGGTGCCGGTTGGTGTAGGCGCGGACGATCGCGTTCGCGCCGAGGATGAGCGGGGTGGGCGCCGTCGACAGCCCGCGGATGGCGGCCTTGCCGGCGCGCCTGGTCCACGGGGTCGTGAGCAGCAGGACGCACGGGACCATGAACACCGCGAACGGGGCGATGAACGCGATCGCGAGGCCGACACTGAGGCCGAAGACGGGGATGCCGAGCGCGGCGGTGAAGATGAGGAGGAACTCGAGCCCGAGCAGGCGGAAGCGGTCGCTGCGGCGTGTCTCGTCCCGCGGCATCGGACCCCTCCCGTCCCGTTCCGTCCATTCTGCTTCGCCGTGCACCGGTCGGCAGTGGGGGCAGACCCCCCTCGCGAGGTGAACGTGCGGCCCCGCCGGTCTCAGCTCACCGCGGCGCCTACCGCGCGGCCGGCACGGCGTCCGGAGAACAAGCAGCCGCCGAGGAACGTGCCTTCGAGCGCGCGGTGACCGTGGAGACCGCCCCCGCCGAACCCGGCCGCCTCACCGGCGGCGTACAGGCCGGGCAGCGGCTCGTCGCCGGGACCGAGCACCCGGCCGTCGAGGTCGGTGGCGATGCCGCCGAGGGTCTTCCTGGTGAGGACGGACAGCCGTACCGCGACGAGCGGTCCCGCGGCGGGGTCGAGCATGCGGTGCGGCTTCGCCACCCGGATGAGACGGTCGGTGAGGAAATGCCGCGCCGCCGTGGTCGCGGTGATCTGCGGGTCCTTGCCGAGGCCGCTCATGACCTGCAGGTCGCGGGAGACGATGAGGCGTTCGAGCGCGGCGGCGTCGACGAGCGGCTGGCCCACGAGGTCGTTCATGCCCTTGGCGAGCTCGGCGACACTGCGTCCGAACACGAAGTCGGGACACCGGCGCGCGAACTCCTCGACCGGGGTCACGCTGCCCGGCAGGACGCGCTTGGCGAGCTCGCGGACGTCCTTGTCGGTGAGGTCGGGGTTCTGCTCCGAGCCGGAGAGGGCGAACTCCCTGCCCATGATCCGCTGGTTCAGCACGAACCACGAGTGCTCGTGTCCGGCCCGGACGATGTGTTCGAGCGCGCCGAGGGAGTCGAAGCCGGGGAACAGCGGCGCGGGGAGCCGGTGCCCGTTCGCGTCGAGCCACAGTGGCGACGGGCCGGACAGGATGCGGATGCCGTGCCGCGTCCACACCGGTGAGTGGTTGCGGATGCCCTCGGGGTAGTTCCACATGCGGTCGGTGTTGATGACGCGTCCACCGGCGTCGCGGACGACGGCGATCAGCGCGCCGTCGACGTGGTCGGGGACACCGCTGAGCATCGCCGACGGAGGTGTACCGGCGTGCGCGGGCCAGGTCGCGCGGACGAGGTCGTGGTTGCCGCCGATACCGCCGGAGGTCACCACCACCGCCTGCGCGCGCAGCTCGAACGGACGCACGACGGCGCGTGAGCTCGGCTCGCCGCGCGCGGCGTCGCTGTCCTCGAGCACCTCGCCGGTCACACCGTCGACGGCGCCGTCCGTCGTGGTGAGGCCGGTCACGCGGTGCCGGAAGCGCAGGTCGACCCGACCCTCGTCGGCGCCCGCGTGGACCCGCCGGACGAACGGCGCGATGATCCCCGGCCCGGTGCCCCACGTGACGTGGAACCTGGGCACGGTGTTGCCGTGGCCGTCCGCGCCGTAGCCGCCGCGCTCGGCCCACTGCACCAGGGGGAACCAGCGGACGCCCTGGGCGTGCAGCCAGGCGCGCTTCTCGCCCGCGGCGAAGTGGACGTACGCCTCCGCCCACCGACGCGGCCAGGTGTCGTCGGCGCCGTCGAACGCCGCGGAGCCGAGCCAGTCGTGCAGGGCGAGCTCGGCCGAGTCGCGTACGCGCAGCCGGCGTTGCTCGGGGGAACCGACGAGGAACAGTCCGCCGAACGACCAGAAGGCCTGGCCGCCGAGCGACGCCGCGGGTTCCTGGTCGAGCAGGATCACCCTGCGTCCAGCCGCGGCGAGCTCGGCCGTGGCGACGAGGCCGGCGAGGCCCGCGCCCACCACGATCACATCGGCATCCATGCGCCGAGGATAGAGCGCGCCGGCGTCTCGGGAGCAGGGGCACGCCCGGCCGTGTCCGTGCCGCGATCGGCCGTGCGTGCGGGTCTAGCCTGTGGGTCATGTCGGCGACGCGTCTCCTGGTGCTCGGCGTCGTGCGCGTGTACGGGAGCGCGCACGGCTACCTCGTGCGCGGCGAGCTCGTGTCGTGGGGCGCCGAGGACTGGGCCAATGTGAAGTGGGGCTCGATCTACCACGCCCTCAAGCAGATGACGAAGGAAGGGCTGCTCGAGGCCTCGCACGGCCCCAACTGGCGCGTCGACTACGCCATCACCGACAAGGGCGACACCGAGTTCGAGCGGCTGCTGCGCGACGCGCTGCGCCAGCCCGAGCACCGCCCGCACCTGGTGACGGCGGGGCTCGCGTTCATCACCGCGCTGCCACGCGCCGAGGCGATCGCGCTGCTACGTGACCGCATCGACCGGCTCCGCGCGGAGGTCGACGGCGTCCGCCTGCAGGCCGACGAGCAGGAGGCCTGGGAGAAGGCCGGCGCCGGGCACGTGCCCGAGCTGTTCGGACTCGTCGCGTACTCGGGCCAGAGCGGCATCGAGTGGACGCAGGGCCTGATCGAGCGCCTCGAGGGCGGCGCGTACGTCATGGCGGACGACGACGAGGCCGCGTTCGGCACGCTGCGGAGCAGGTCCACGGGCCGCTGACCGGCCCGTTACTCAAGTTTGCGCATCCGCCGGATGCGGGCTACTCTTTGCCTACCCAAGTTTGAGTCCAAGTTTGAGTAACGGGAGTCGCCAGTGATCCGTACCCGAGGGCTGACCAAGCACTTCCGGGTGAAGAAGGAGACCGTCGAGGCCGTCCGCGGTGTCGACATCGAGGTCGAGAAGGGCGAGCTGGTCGCCTTTCTCGGTCCCAACGGAGCGGGCAAGACCACGACCCTGCGGATGCTCACCACGCTGCTCACGCCGACATCGGGCACGGCGACGGTGGCGGGCGCGGACGTGCGGACGGAGCCGGCGCTCGTCCGGCACCGGATCGGCTACGTCGGGCAGGGGAACGGGGGAGGACACAGCCAACGGGCGAGGGACGAGCTCGTCACCCAGGGCCGGGCGTACGGGATGAGCAGGGCCGACGCGGGGGGACGCGCCGACGAGCTGCTCGCGTCGCTCGAGCTCGGCTCGCTCGGCAGGCGGAACGTCGGGACGCTGTCGGGAGGCCAGCGCCGGCGCCTCGACGTCGCGATGGGCCTGATGCACCGGCCGGAGCTGATGTTCCTCGACGAGCCGTCGACGGGGCTCGACCCGCACAACCGGGCGAACCTCTGGGACCACATCGAGCGGATGCGCGCGCAGACCGGCACGACCATCCTGCTCACGACCCACTACCTCGACGAGGCGGACTCGCGGGCCGAGCGCGTCCTCGTCATCGACCACGGCAGGGTGATCGCGGAGGGCTCGCCCGGCGAGCTGAAGGCGAAGCTCGCCGGCGACACGATCGTGCTGGGCACCGTCGACGAGGCGTCGGCGGTACGCGCGGCGGAGATCGCCGCGTCGGTCCCTCAGTCGGTCGAGGTGGCCACCGAGGGAGCCCGGGTGCGCGCCCGGGTGACCCGCGGCGAGGTGGTGCTGCCCGAGCTGATCAGGGCCCTCGACGCCGCGGGCGTCCGCGTCACGACCGCCACCTTGACGCTGCCGACCCTCGACGACGTGTTCCTCGCACTGACGGGTCGGAGCCTGCGGGAGTCGGAGCCGGCGGACGGCGATGCGGCGGACAAGACACTCGTCGCCGCGAGCGCGGCGGGGGAGAGGTGAGCATGAGACTCGTCACCGACACCGGGATCGTCCTGGTCAGGGAGCTGCGCCCCACGTGGCGCGACCCGTTCTCCGTGCTGTTCAGCATCGTGCAGCCGTTGATCTTCCTCGGTCTGTTCGGACCGCTGCTGGCGGGCACGTCCGACGTGCCAGGGGACTCGCTGTGGCAGTGGTTCGTCCCGGGGATCCTGGTGATGGTCGCGCTGTTCGGCACGTCCATGACCGGGTCCAACCTGCTGTACGAGATGCAGACCGGCTCGCACGAGCGGATGACGGTCACGCCGCTGTCGCGGCCGGCGCTGCTGATCGGCCGGGCGTTGAAGGAGATGGTGCCGCTGGTGGTGCAGGCAGTGCTCATCGTCGCCGTCGTCCTGCCGTTCGGCTTTCGGCTGTACCCGCTGGGCGCACTGGTCGGGCTGCTGATCCTCGCCGTGCTCGGGGTGGGACTGGGTGCCCTCTCGTACGCGCTGGCGCTCGCCGTGCGCAACCAGGAGTGGATGTTCTGGATGGTCCAGCAGACCGTCGTCTTCCCGCTACTCATCCTCTCCGGGATGCTGCTGCCGCTCGACCGGGCGCCGGGCTGGATGGTGGTCGCGTCGCACGTGAACCCGCTGACCTACGTGATCGAGGCCGAGCGGGCGCTGTTCGCCGGTGACTTCGGGGCAGCGGCAGTCTGGCAGGGCGCGGTCGCGGCGCTGGTCGCGGCGGTGGTGGGCCTGCTCGTCGGCACCCGCATGATGAACCGGGCGACGTCGTGAGCGGCGCGGAGAGGATCCTGGTGACCGGCGCGACCGGCAACGTCGGCAGGCTCGTCGTCGACGAGCTGCTCGCCGCGGGCGCGACCGCCGTGCGGGCGTTGACGAACGACCCGGCGAAGGCAGGGCTGCCGGACTCGGTCGACGTGGTCGAGGGATACCTCGGCCGGCTCGAGACGATGCGGGCCGCCCTCGAGGGCGTGGACGTGCTCTACCTCGCGCCGCTGCCGCGGACCGTGGTCGAGGTGGCGGCACTCGCGGCGAAGGCGGGGGTGCGGCGGATCGTCGACCTGTCGGCGTCGGGCGCGGACGCCGAGGCGGCGGGGGACCGGGAGGGCTGGCACTACTACGCGGTCGAGCACGCGGTGGAGGAGTCCGGGATCGCCTGGACGCATCTGCGTCCCGGCGAGTTCATGACGAACGCCACGATGTGGGCCGGCCAGATCAGGGCGGGCGACGTGGTGCGCGACGCACACGCCGAGGCGTCGACCGCACCGATCGCTCTCGTTGACATCGCCGCCGTGGCGGCCCGCGCCCTCCTCGACGATCGCTACGTCGGTGCGAAGCTGACGATGACCGGCCCCGAGGCGATCACCCGAGCGGAGATGGTTGTCGCGATCGGTGCGGCGCTCGGACGCGAGGTGCGGTACGAGGAGCTGACCCACGAGCAGGCCGTCGAGGAGATGAAGGCGGTCATGGGCGAGTACTCGGCGTGGTACTACGAGGGGATGGACGAGCTGGCGAGACATCCCATGCCGGTCTCGCTCGTCGTGGAGGACGTCACCGGTAACCCCGGCACGCCGTTCGCCACCTGGGCGGTCGAGAACGCCGGCCTGTTCCGCTGACCGCACGTGCTGTGACGTCCGGGCCCGCGGCCACGCGGGAGCCCGGACGTCACAGCCTGCGGACGTAGCCCTTGACCGAGAGATAGGTGCCGCGGAGGACTACGTCCCTCCGGCGTGCGGCGTCATCGAGCATCCGTGCCCAGCCGACGTCGTCGGCACGCGGCCAGGGTGACCCGGGTCGTTCGAGGGCGAGGGCGATCTGTCCTCCCGGCAGGCGACTCTCGATGGTGCTGGCCACCATGCCGAGCAGCCCGTCGACCGTACCGGGACACGGCTCCCGTGGGATGTCGTCGATCGCCACGACGACGGGTGTCGACCAGCAGTCGGCGTCGAGGAACAGGACCCAGAGGCAACGCTGCGGCATTTCGTGCGGACCGACGATGACATGGAGGTAACCGGTGAGCGAAGGCTCGTCGTGCAGACGTTCGGGCTTGAATGCGTGTGACGCGGTCATGACGCCGATCCTGCGCGCGTTCCCCGCGCCCGCGCGGGTGTCGTCCACCGGTGACGTGGTCGTCCACAGAAGGAAAGGCCGGGGCCGAAGCGGCACTGCACCACAGCCGCATGGCGTGCCGGACGAGGACGAGCATCAGGTGCCGCGGGGGCCGTACATGATGACGGCGACGCCGAGCAGGCAGACCGCGGCGCCGGCCAGGTCCCAGCGGTCGGGGCGGAAGCCGTCGACCAGGATGCCCCAGGCCAGGGAGCCCGCGACGAAGATGCCGCCGTACGCGGCGAGCACGCGACCGAAGTGGGCGTCAGGCTGCAGCGTGGCGACGAAACCGTAGGCGCCGAGCGCGAGAACTCCGCCCAGCATCCACAGCCAACCGCGTTGCTCCCGCACCCCCTGCCAGACGAGCCACGCGCCGCCGATCTCCGCGACCGCGGCGACGACGAAGAGCAACAACGAGCGAACGATGGTCATGACGCGAGGGTAGTGAACGTCGGGGTGGCGTTCTGACACGTCGACCGTCCCGGCGTCTACTCGCGCTGGTCCGCCCGTGTCGCGCGGAGGTCGGCGAGGGTCTGCTCGATGCTCGCCACGGTGCGGACCGCGCCTGACGCGGCGAACATGCGTGCGGCCTCCTCCAGGCGCGCGATGCCCGTGTCGACGTCGCCGGTGAGGAGGGCGATCTCACCGAGCGCACGCTCGGCGTCGGAGAGGATTCCGCGCTCGTTGATGGAGCCGGCGACCGCGCGTGCCTCCCTGACGAACCTCTCCGCGTCGGCGAGGTTGCCGGCGGCCAGCTCGATGCGTCCGAGGCCGAGCAGGGCGAAGGCCTCGCCGCGATGGTCGTCCAGCTCTCGGACGACCGTGAGCACCTCCTGGTCGGACTTCCTCGCCGCGTCGTAGTCGCCACTGTTGCGCTGGAGGTAGGCCAGTACGTGCCGGGACTGGACGCTGCCGCGCCGGTACCCACCTTTGAGCGCCTGGCTCCGGTCGAGCATGTCCCAGGCGAGGTCGGGATCGCCGTACTCGATCTCCACATGTGCCAGGATCGTCAGGGCGGAGGCCTCGCCGACGCGGTCGCCGACCTCCCTGAGGAGCTCGACCGCCTCCAGAGCGGGGGACCTGAGGTGCTCGCCGTCTCCCCGCCAGCGGCGGAGCGAGGTGAGGTTGCGCAGCGCGAGTCCGGTGCCGTGCGCATCCCCCAGCGCCCGGAACGCCTCGACGGCCTCGGCTATGTAGGCGATGCCCTCGTCCGTCGACCTGATGTGCGAGCCCAGGCTGCCGAGGGAGTACAGCATGGCCGCGCGACCGCGCCGGTTGCCGTGGCGCTCGGTGACCTCGAGTGCGATGCGGGACGTGTCGCGCCAGTCGTCGTAGTAGCCCCTCACCTCGCACAGGGTGACGAGGACGAGCGCGAGGTCCCAGCTCAGCTCGTCCATGCCGGCCGCGGCGGACTGCCGGACCGCGGCCACGAGCGCGCGGCGCTCGACCTCGAACCACTCGTACGGGTCATCGATGTGCGCCGCCGCGACTCCGTCCGGTGGCCGCCACCGCGGCGCGCTGCCGTGCAGGATCGTGAAGTCGCCGCCGTAGTCCTTACGGTGTGCCTCCTCCGCGAGCGCGAGCCACCCGCCGAGGAGGCGCGCGAGCGCCGCCTCCCGCTCCGCGGCCGACTCGGTGCTCGCCAGCCGCTCGGCGGCATAGACGCGGACGAGGTCGTGGTACCGGTAGCGCTGCCCGCGGGAGTCCGGGAAGTCGACGGCGGTGACGAGGTTGGCGTCGACGAGGCTCTCCAGGACCTCGACGCCCGACTCGAGGTCGGTGTCGAGCAGCGCGGCCGCGGTCCAGGACGGCGCGTCGGGCGCCTGGACCAGCGCGAACAGCCGGAACAGGCGTTGCGCGTCGTCGCTCAGCTCCTGGACGCTCAGCGCGATGTTCGACCGCAGCTCGAGGCCGTGGTGCGCGAGCTCGTCGAGTCGGCGGGCCTCGTCGGCGAGCCGGGCGACGAGGTGCGCGATGCGCCAGTGGGGTCGAGACGCCAGCCGGGCACCGGCGATCCGCAGGGCCAGCGGCAACCCCTCGCAGAAGGTGGCCAGCTCGGCGGCCGAGTCGCCTTCGGCCACGATCCGTTCCTTGCCGACCGTCCTGGCGAGCAGCTCGATGGAGTGGTCGGTGTCGAACACGTCGACGTCGACGAGGCGGGCTCCCGGCAGCCCGCTCAACCGCCGGCGGCTGGTGGTGATGACCGCGCAGCCCGGCCCACCGGGCAGCAGGGGGACCACCTGGTCCTCCGCGGTCACGCCGTCGAGGATGACGAGGACGCGCCTGTCGGCCAGGGTCGTGCGGTACAGCTCGGCGCGTTCCTGCGGGTCGTTGGGCACCTGCAGGCCGGAGAAGCCGAGCGCGCGGAGGAACCTGGTGAGCACCTTGGCCGACCGGTCGTCGATGTTGGTCTCGCGCAGGTCGGCGTAGAGCTGGCCGTCGGGGAACGCATCCGCGAGCTCGTGCCCGGCACGGATCGCGAGGCTCGTCTTGCCGACGCCGCCGCGCCCGCCGATGGCGACGATGCGCACCGCGTACGCCCCGTCGGCACCGTCGCCACCGAGCGACTCCCTGATCTCGCGGAGGTGCTGACCGCGGCCGGTGAAGTCGGCGACGCTGGCGGGCAGCAGCCGTGGGACCGCGACCCAGGGGCGGTCCGACGTGCCGCCGGCGGGCGGCGCGGCGGGCTCCGCGTCGCCGGTGGGACGTCCGCGCGCGGCGGCCGTGGACGGGGCCAGGTCGAGCGCAGGATCCCGTGCGAGGACGGCGGCCTCGAGCCGCTGCAGGTCCGGTCCCGGTTCGATCCCGACCTCGTCGACGAGTGTGGTGCGCGCCTGCCGGAAGACGGCGAGCGCCTCGGCCTGCCGGCCCGACCGGTACAATGCGAGCATCAGCGCGCCGTAGAGCGCCTCGCGGAGCGGCTGCCGGTCGACGAGGTCGCGCAGCTCGCCGACGACGTCCTGGTGGCGGCCGAGCGCCAGGTCGAGTCGCACGCGCTCCTCCACCGCGGTCAGCCGATCGTCCTCGAGCGTGAGCGCGGCGCGTTGGACGAGGGCGCTGTTCACACCGGCGAACGCGGGCCCGCGCCACAGGGCGTCGGCGGTGCGGAGCGTCGCCGACGCCTCGTCCAGGTCGCCGCCGTCGGCGTGTGCGCGCGCCTGCACGACGAGCTCGGCGAACCGCTCGAGGTCGAGCACGGTGCCGCCAAGGTCGAGCAGGTAGCCGGGCGGCCTGGTGTGCACGGTCGTCGCGAGCCCGGCGTCCTGGAGGACGCGGCGGATCGCCGAGACGCAGATCTGGATCTGGGCGCGTGCGGTCGCGGGGGGAGAGGTGTCCCAGACCGCCTCGATCAGCCGCTCGATCGGCGTGACACGGCCCGTGTGCAGCGCGAGGACGGCCAGCACGATCCGCGATCTCGGGGGACCGATGTCGACCGTCTGCCCGCCGACCGCCAGCTCAGGCGGGCCAAGCAACCGCAGTTCCATCCACCACTCGCTCTCGCGAACCGCCCAGGCCGCAGCCTAGCGTCTCGCCGGCGCGGACTGCTCAGTCCTCGAGTGTGTGTGAAGGGCACCCTGACGTCTAGCGATGCTTCAGGCGCGTGTCACCCGGCGCTGCACCTTCAGCAGGTACTCCTTCCTGTTGAGCGGGTCGTTGTCGGACCGCGGGCGGCTCGGCGTTGTGCCCCGCACCGGTTCGTAGCGGTCGAACGCGGACTCCAGGACGCCCTCGCCGCGGGAGAGTCCAGGCAGCTGCTGCTGCAGCTCGTGCACCCGTGCCGCCGGGATGTCACCCTCCAACACGCAGATCGGCCCGCGCATCGCGGGCGCGTGCGGGACTGCGCGCAACGCCGCCAGCGCGGGCAGCATCCGGCCGAGCGTGTCCGCGGGGATCTCCAGCCGGAACCGGTGCATCGGCTCGTGCACCTGCGTCCCCGCCTGCGCCAGCGCGCTCATCAGGACCAGCGGAGTCAGGTGGCGGAAGTCACCGGCGGTGCTCGACATGCTCTTGTCGAAGGTGGCGTGGGAGTGGCTCTGCCGCGGCCAGTACCCGGAGTGGACCAGGGTGACCGAGCAGTCGATGACCTGCCAGCCGTGCAGGCCCTGGTTCAGCGTCTCGCGCACGGTCTCCTCGATCGCCTTGCGGAACGCCGACGGCAGCGCCCCCGGCTCGATCTCCAGGCCGTACCGCACCCCGGCGTCGAGCGGCGCCGGATCGACCCGCAGCCCCACGGTGGCGAGGAACGGGTTGCCCGGTGTCTCGCCGATCTCGACCGCCGACCCCGTGCCGACAGGACGTTCGATGCAGATCGTGGTCGTCTCCCTGAACTCGACGTCGAGGCCGAACTCGTTCGCCAGGGTCGCCTGGATGACCTCCTTCTGCACCTCGCCGTACAGGGAGACGGACAGCTCCCCCCTGACGTCGTCCTGCCGCAGGTCGATCAGCGGGTCCTGCTCGGCGAGCTGGGTGAGCGCCACGTGGAGTGCCCCCTTGTCGGAGGCGCGGCAGGGGAGCACCACCGTCTCCAGCGTCGGGGGCGCGAAGTAGTGGCGCTGTCGCTCGGCGACGGGCGAGGTGCCGATCTCGTCGCCCACCCGGATGTCGGCCAGGCCCCAGAGCATGCCGATCTGTCCGGCGGCGACCGACGGGCGCCGGACGTCCGAGCCGTCCTCGAAGACACTGACGGCGGTGACCTTGCCCTCGCCGCCACGGCCGAACCGCAGGACGTCGCGCGTCCGTACCGTTCCCGTGAACATCCGGACGTACGCGATCTTCTCGCCCGCCGGACCGCGGTCGACCTTGAACACGGTGCCCGCGACGGGACCGTCGCCGGAGTGTGCGGCCGCGGGGAGCAGTCCGGTGATGCCGTCGGTCAGCGCGTCCACGCCTGCGCCGGTGATGGCCGAGCCGAAGAACACCGGGTGCACCAGTGCCCGCCCGGTCTGGACGGCGAGCGCGTCGCGGAGGTGGTCGTACGAGACCGTCGCGTCGTCGTCGACGTACGCGGCGAGAAGGGCGTCGTCGTGGTCGGCGACCAGCTCGACGAGCTCGGCGGTGAAGCCGACGTCGTCGGCGCCGTACGGCGTGACGGCCGCCGCGCGCGTGCCCAGGCCGCTGGGCCTACCCATCGCGACCACGCCACGAGCGAGCTTCTCCGCGATGCTCTCGACGAGACGCTCGCCCTGCGCTCCACCGCGGTCGATCTTGTTAACGAAGATCAGGGTGGGGATGCGCAGCCGCTGCAGCGTCCGCATCAGCACCCGGGTCTGCGCCTGGACGCCTTCCACCGCCGAGACGACGAGCACGGCACCGTCCAGGACGCTGAGCACCCGTTCTACCTCGGCGATGAAGTCCGGGTGGCCGGGTGTGTCGATGAGGTTGACCGTGACGTCGCCGACGACGAACGACACCACGGCCGACTTGATGGTGATGCCGCGTTGTCTTTCGAGCGCCAGCGAGTCGGTCTGGGTGCTGCCGTCGTCGACGCTGCCGACCACGTCGATGACTCCGGCCGCGTGGAGCAGCCGTTCGGTCAGGCTGGTCTTACCGGCGTCGACATGCGCCAGGATTCCGAGGTTGAGCGTACGCACCGAGCGTCATGTCCTCCGGGTAGGTGGAGATTCCCTTCTGGGTCGACATGAACGCTGCTCGCATCTCTCGGACTCCTTGGTCAATCGGTCGTTGCCCGGTAGTGCACCAGACGGTCGCCACCCAGGCAACCGAATTACTCCGGCACGACACTCCACCGGTCACCCTGGAGGCGCAACCGGCCGACCAGGCTGTACCGCTTCGAGTGCTTGGTGAAGGTCTTGTAGTTCCAGACCGCGCGCATCCCACCGTGGCCCCGGGCGCGGAAGACCGACATGCCGCCCGGTGCCTTCTGGTTACGCGGCAGCTGCGCGATCGGCTTGTGCGCACCCGTCAGACCGCCGTCGCCCACGTAGCCGAAGTACGGGCGGTCGGGTCCGGGATACGGCCGGCACGAAGAGATCGGGTCCTTGCCGCACTTCGCGATCCCGGTGGCGTACTTCTTGGTGCGCCAGGAGTTGCCGGAGTAGAACAGCCACCAGGTGCCGTCACCGGCGCGGATCATCGAGGGGTTCTCGATGATGTGCGTGCCGTGGTCCGTGTTGCCCTCCCAGGTGACGGCCCTGGAGGTGAGCAGAAGCTTCCTCTTGACGACCTTGCGCACCGACGTGTCCAGTCGTACGACCGAGATCGCAGTCTCCCGTCCCGTCGTCGCGGCGTCGTCGCGGAAGGTGACGTAGAGGTTGCCGTTGGACCGCCCGACGAACGCGTCGGCGTCGATCGCCCAGCCGCCCTTCCGGCAGAACATGGGGGTGTCGCGCGGGTGGAACCTCCCGCGTGCCGACGTCGAGGTCGCGACGCCGATGCACTTGCGGCCGCGGGCCTCCGGATCGGCTGCGGAGCCTTTCTGGCTCGCGGTGTAGAACATGTAATACCTGCCGCGATAATGCACCACACTGGGCGCCCAGATGCCCAAATTATGGTTCACCCATTTCCCTGGCCCGCCCGGGAGTGCGTCGCCTTTCACCTTCTCGGCGTACCCGACCCGCGACCCCTTGCCGTGCACGACGTACGGGACCCAGCAGTTCTTCGGCTGCTTGACCGTGCCCATCCGCTTCGGCTTGCCGCAGACGGAGCGCGGAGCGGCGGTCGACGCACCGTAGGTGATGTACCCGTCACCACTTGCGTTGGCGATCGTGTCGGGCCCGGTCACTGGCAGAGGTCCCGGCCGGTCCTTCGCCGCCGGTGTGGCCGCAGGACTGGGAATCAGCGACGCCGAGGCCGGCACCGTCATCGTGGCCACCATGCAGAAGGCGGCGCCGATGCCGAGGAGGGCGCGACCCCGGTGGCGACGAGGGTCTCGATGGAACCGAACCCGACGCATGAGTGCGCACTCCCTCCGTGGGCCGCCAGATCGAGCCCAGGTCACCGAAGGTACCGCGTTCGGCGGGATGACAAAGCGCCCTTACGAAACCCGAACAATGGCCTGTGACGGCCATGTGTTCGGTTCCTGTAAGACGTGGACCGACGCACTCCCGTAACCCTGCCGGCAGGTGTAGACAGATGCCGGTCCATTCTCAGCAGGGAGCGTCGGAATGCGAAGAGGGAAGCTCAGAGCGGTCGTCGCGCTCACCGTCGGCATGGCGATGTGCGTCGGTCTCGCCGGGGTCTCGGCGGCGACACCGTCGGCCAATGGAGCCGCGGCCGGAGCGGGATCGGCAAAGGTGCCGATGCCGCCGAACGTCGTGCTGGTGCTGCTCGACGACTTCTCCAACGATCTCGTCAAGACGATGCCGAACACGCTCAGGCTGCGGCGCGACGGTGCCTACTTCCCGAATTCGTTCGTCGCGGACTCGCTGTGCTGCACGTCGCGCAGCGCCCTGCTGACCGGCCTGTATCCGCACAACAACGGCGTCTGGACGAACACGCCCGCGCCGAAGGGGGAGAAGCAGGGCGGCTGGAAGGCGTTCCACGACAACGGCAACGGCGCGAAGACGTTCGTCAACGCGATCAACGAGCGCAAGGGGCGTAGCTACCGCACCGCGTTCCAGGGCAAGTACCTCAACGGCTACGCGGGCAAGCAGGGACACCCGGTGCCGCCGGGGTGGACGCAGTGGAACGCGATCCTCGGTGCCGGATACCAGCAGTGGGACTACAAGATGACCACGACCGAGGTGAAGAACGGCAAGCATGTGATGGGCAAGCCGGCTTCGTACGGGAAGGCCGACGGGGACTACGCCACGACGGTCCTGGAACGACGCGCCGCCCGGTACATCGAGGACAGCAGGCGTGAGTACAAGGAACGCCCGTACTTCCTGGAGATCGCGCCGTACGCCACACACAGCATCATCAACGGCAAGCGTGCGCACAAGGGCGACCCGATGTTCCCGCCCGCACCGCGGGACCGTCCCGGCGGGAAGTCGGACGGCAACTGTGGCGCACAGGACTGCTCGAAGCTGCACGCCCGCGACCTGCCCGGCTACAACGACCCCACCAAGGACAACCGGCCGCGGTTCGACAGCGGGAGGTACGGACCGCACTGGCAGAGCGACCAGCCGATGGGCGACGACGGCGCGAAGGCGACCAAGCACCTGCGCGACCGGGCACGGATGTCACAGGCGATCGACCGGATGGTCGGGACGATCCGCGCCAAGGCAGGACCGAACACGTACATCATCGTGACCTCCGACAACGGCTTCCACCTGGGACAGCACCGCGCGCGGCTTGGTAAGGGCACCGCGTACGACTACGACGTCCGCGTCCCGCTGATCGTGTACAAGAAGACGGCGGACAAGGCCAACCGCCTCACCCCCGGCCCGCGCTCGCAGGTGGTGTCGAACATCGACCTCGCACCGACCATCCGTGACCTGAGCAGGACGTCACTCGGGGAGCACCGCGACGGCATCTCCTTCGCCGACGCCCTGCGCAACCCGAAGAGCACGAAGGGGCCGCGCTACGCGTTCGTCGAGCACACCAGGCCGGCGGCCAAGGGCAAGGACGCCAGCCGGGATCCCGACCTGCAGAAGGGCAGGGGCGGGACATCCAGCGTCCCGTCGTACGTCGCCGTACGGTCCAAGGATGCGGTGCTGATCCGTTACGACATCCGCGGGACCGGGCAGCCCGCGTGGGAGTACTACACGTACGACCGCAGCAGGAAGGACGGCCTGGTCGAGATGACCAACACCTATCTCGGCGCCAGGGGCACCGACCGGGTCAAGAGCATGAAGGCCGCGCTGAACAGGTTCACCGGCTGCGACGGGCGCGAGTGCCGAGCCGCGCGAACACTGCCGTAGCGACCGGCCAGCGCAGCGTTTCGTACGCCCACGACAACGGTTGGCTACAGCGCGTTGCCGTGGCGCCGGTCGGGTCGTTCGGGTGGGGGTGCTGCCTTGGGGCGGGCGCGGAGGTGTGCGCGTTCGCCCTGTCTACCGAACAGGCTGAGGAACTCGACCGGTTCGGCGTCGGAGGCGCCGAACCAGTGCGGTACGCGGGTGTCGAACTCGGCCGCCTCGCCGGGGGAGAGCACCAGATCGTGGTCGCCGAGGACGACCCGCAGCCGTCCGTTGAGGACGTAGAGCCATTCATAGCCCTCGTGGGTCTGTAGGTCCGGTTCCCTTCGGCCGCCGGCCGGGATCACGAGCTTGTACGCCTGGATGCCGCCGGCCCGGCGGGTCAGGGGCACCATGGTCATGCCGTGGTGGGTGACCGGACGCAGGTGGATGCGCGGGTCGCCGGTGGGTGGGGCGCCGACGAGCTCGTCGAGCGTGACGCCGTGCGCTCTGGCCAGGGGGAGCAGGAGTTCGAGGTTCGGCCGGCGGGCACCGGACTCCAGTCGGGACAGCGTGCTCACCGAGACGCCGGTCGCCGCCGACAGGTCGGCCAGCGTGGTCTCACGTTGTCTGCGCAGCGCCCGTAGCCGGGGTCCGACCGCGTCGAGCGCCTGGTCGAGGTCGTCGTCCATGCCCGCCAGTTTGCCAGACCGGCAATATAGTTTGCCATCTCGGCCGTTGGGCTCGCATGGTCGTCGTGGGAGGTGGTCATGGTGACCGATCAGCTGAGGGACGGCTACGACGTGGTGGTGGTCGGCGGTGGCGCTGCAGGGTTGAGCGGGGCGCTGATGCTGGCCAGGGCACGCCGGTCGGTGGTGGTGGTCGACGCGGGCGCCCCGCGCAACGCCCCGGCCGCGGGCGTGCACGGGCTGCTGGGCAGGGAGGGGATCCCGCCGGCCGAGTTGCTGGAGCGCGGCCGGGCGGAAGTCCGTGGCTACGGCGGTCACGTGGTGTCCGGCGAGGTCGGCGCCGTAGCGCGTGAGGGCGACGGGTTCGCGGTGACGCTGGCCGACGGCAGGTCCGTCAGGACACGTCGGCTGCTGGTGGCGACCGGGTTGGTCGACGAGCTGCCGGACATACCGGGACTGCGGGAACGGTGGGGTCGGGATCTGGTGCACTGTCCGTACTGTCACGGGTGGGAGATCCGTGACCGGGCCATCGGTGTGCTGGCCAGCGGGCCGCTGTCGGTGCACCAGGCGTTGCTGTTTCGCCAGTGGTCCGACGATGTCACGTTCTTCACCCACACCATGCCGCCGCCGACCGGCGAGGAGGCGGAGCGACTGGCTGCCCGCGGCATCCGCGTGGTGGACGGCGAGGTGGTGTCCCTGGAGATCGTCGAGGACCGCCTCGAGGGTGTACGGCTGAGCGACGGCACGGTGGTCAGCCGCGAGGCCGTGGCGGTCTCGTCGCGGATGGTGGCGCGGGCCGGATTCCTGGCGAAACTGGGACTGCGGCCGGCGGCACATCCGTCGGGGATCGGTGAGTATCTCCCCGCCGACGCGACCGGCCGCACCGAGGCGCCCGGGGTGTGGGTCGCGGGCAACCTCACCGATCCGGTCGCCCAGGTCGGTACCGCCGCGGCGGCGGGCGCCGGAGCGGCAGCCCAGATAAGCGCCGACCTGGTCGCCGAAGAGACCCGACGGGCGGTCGCCGCGTACCGGGATCCGTTCTCGGCAGAGTCCGAAGCGCGTGTCTGTGAACTGGTGATGGGCGACCGGCGCCACGGCCTGTGAACCAGGCCCTATCCTCGTGGTCAACGCGTCGATGGAGACGAGTAGCCGCGGACAACGCGAGCGAAGAGAGCTGCCGGTAGCTGGGAAGGCAGTCTCGCGCCCTCGGTGAAGACCCTCCTGAGTGCGGGGAGGAACGGCTGTTCCCGGCCCCTCGGGTCGGGCAAGCCTCATGCTCCGCCGGTTGGCATCCGTGACCCGGCCGGAACGAGGCCGCCACCGTGGTGGCGGCGAAGGCGTGGTGGCACCGCGAGCACCCTTATCGCCCACGCTCCCAAGGGATCATGACGAGTCCCTCGGAGGACGGCGATGATCCACCCGACGAGCCGCGTACTGGTCGCCGACCTACGGCGGCACCTCGACGAGACCGTGAGTGTCTGCGGCTGGACGACGACGCTGCGGCTGCAGCGGACGATGCAGTTCGTGGTCGTACGAGACCATTCCGGCACGGTGCAGGTCACCCATCGACGCGGCGGCACCGGCGACACCGTCGAGGCGGAGCTCGACGGTCTCACCACCGAGTCAGCGGTGCGCATCACGGGCCGGGTCGTGGACAACCCGATCGTGAAGCTCGGTGGACTTGAGCTGGTCCCCGAGTCGGTCGAGGTGCTCAACCGGGCCACATCGCCGCTGCCGATCGACGAGCACACCGGGATCGAGCAGCGCCTGGACTGGCGCTTCCTCGACGTGCGCCGCCGCCCGGCCGCGCAGCTGTTGTTCGCCGTGCAGGCCACGCTGGAGCAGGGCATGCGCGAGTACGCCTACGCGAACGGCTGCACCGAGATGCACACCCCGAAGCTGATGGGAACCGCCTCGGAGTCCGGGGCGGCGGTCTTCCGGCTCGGCTACTTCGACCGCAGCGCGTACCTGGCGCAGTCGCCGCAGTTCTTCAAGCAGATGGCGATCGCCGCCGGCATCGACCGGGTGTTCGAGATCGGACCGGTCTTCCGCGCCGAGCCGTCGTACACCGCCCGGCACGCCACCGAGTTCACCGGCGTGGACGTGGAGCTGGCCTGGATCACGGACGTCGAGGACGTGATGGTCTTCGAGGAGCGCATGCTCGCCCACGCGCTGAGCAGGGTCGCCGACGCTCACGCCGACGCGGTCACCGAGCAGTTCGGCGTCGAGGTCACCGTTCCGGACACGCCGTTCCCGCGGATCACGATGGCCGAGGCCCACCGGGTCCTGCGTGGCGCCGGCTGGAACCCGCGGGGGGACAAGGAGGACCTGGACCCGGAGGGCGAGCGGCTGCTGGGCGCGCACATCAAGGAGACGAGAGGGCACGACTTCGTGTTCGTCACCCAGTACCCGGCGAGCATCCGGCCCTTCTACCACATGCGACCGGCCGACGAGCCGGACACGACGTCGAGCTTCGACCTGCTGTGGAAGGGGCTGGAGATCACCACCGGCGCCCAGCGCGAGCACCGCTACGACGTACTGACGAGGCAGGCGGCGGAGAAGGGCATGGGCGTCGAGCCCCTGCAGGACTACCTGAACTGCTTCCGCTTCGGCTGCCCGCCGCACGGCGGCCTCGGCATGGGGCTGGGTCGGGTGATGATGGTGCTGCTGGGGCTGGAGTCGATCCGGGAAGCGACGTTCCTCTTCCGCGGCCCGAACCGCCTCACCCCGTAGCGTCCACGTGCGCTTGTCCGTCATCGCGGCACCGCACTACCGTGCCGATGTGGATCTCTTCGCACGCTCGTGGACGGCCTTGCGCACGGCGGTCGCCGAACTCCCGGACGAGGACTTCGCGCAGCCGTCCGGCTGCACCGGCTGGCTCGTGCGGGACCTGGTGTGCCACCTGGTCATCGACGCTCAGGACGTCCTGATCACCCTCGTGACCCCTGCCGAAACGGAACCGACCCGCGACGCGGTGACCTACTGGGACGTCGCCGAAACGCCGCCGACCGGCGACGACCCGCTCGACGCGCTGACCGTCCGGCTGGCCGCCGCGTACGAGGAGCCTCGGCTGCTCAAGTTCCACGTCGACGACGTCGGCTCCGCCGCCGGCCGCGCCGCCGAGCTCGCCGATCCGGGCCTCCGGGTCGGCACCCGCGGCGAGGTCCTCACCGCGGGCGACTACCTCTCCGCGTACATCCTGGAGTGGACGCTGCACCACCTCGACCTGGTCGCGCACCTCCCGGACGCGGCGGAACCGCCCGCGGAGGGGCTCGCCCGGTCCCGCGAGATGCTGGAGAAGATCGCCGGTACCGCGTTCCCCGCGTCGTTCTCCGACAAGGACGCGCTGCTGGTCGGCACCGGACGGCGTGCCCCGACCGACGCGGAGAAGGCCGAACTGGGCGAGCTGGCTGCGAGACTCCCGCTCGTCCTCGGCTGATCGTCCGGCTGAACGGGACCGGCCCGACTAATCGGACGCAGGACACTAGGAGCCTGCGAGAGCGTTGTCGAGCCTGTTCAGGAGTGCTCTCGCGTCGGCCTCGTCCTCAGGGGAGACGGGAAGGGGGCGGTCCGAGTCGCCGAGATTGGGAATGTCGGCCTCGTTCGGGTCGTCGACATAGGTGTCGCGCAGCCACTGGGCCAACTCGTCGCGGACCTCTCGCGCCCTCTCCACGTAGTCGACGCCGCCGATCGACGACCCACCGTGAGTGGCCTGGAACCGTGCCGCCTCGCCGATGTCGGTCAGACCGGCCTGGTACATGGGGTCGTCGGGGTGCAGGTAGTACCTGCCGGCCAGATAGTCCAGCACGACGTCGTCAGGGTGGAACCTCCCCAGGTGCGGGTTGACGGGCGCGTAGAGATCCGTGTACTCCGTATGAATGCCGGCGCCGATGACGTCCTTGAGTGTCAACACCTTGTCGGCGATCTTCAGCACCTTCGAGTGTGGCAGGAAGTAGGAGCCGAGATCGGCCAGCTCGCTGAAGTCCCCCTTGGCCAGACTGACAGGGTTGGGTAGGAGAGAGTCCCACAGCTCCCCGAGCGCGTCCGACGAGCTCCACTCCGCGGGTATCTCCTTCCAGGACTCCGGTGACTCGTCGGACCAGAACTCCATGGTCTCGTCCGCCAAGGTCACCGTTGCCCTCGCGAGCTCGCGGGTCGCCAGGTTGTACGCCAGCGCCTCGGCGCTGGCGTTCGCGGAGAAGACCGGCCTGCTGTTCAGGATCCGGTCGAGCAGTGCCTTGGCGGTGAGGTCGGCGGTCTGGGCGTAGTTGAGGACGGTGCGGACCTTGCTGGTGAGCTGGTTCTCCGCCCAGAAGAGCTGATCGGCCACGTCGTCCGCGGCGTTGAGCTCACCGTCGTTGGGACTCACCAGAATCGTGACGGCGCCGTCCGCGCTGATCTGTACTCCCTGGAACGCCACCTTCGTGGAGCTCTCGGCCACGGACCGCCCGACCCGTTCTGCGTCGGTCTCGGACTCCTCGAGATCCTCCTTGGCCTTGCTGATGGCCGTGTACAGGCTGTACATGGCACGACCGCCTGCCTGCATCTGGAGTCGAGAGGTCTCCAGCGCGACGGAGTTGATCTCCATGACGTAGGCAGCCTGCGGCTGGCCCTCGCCCGTCCAGGCCGCACCGCCCTGGACCGCGCTTCCGACCTCGCTGTCGAAGTAGTCGTACGCGTTGGCGAGATACGGCTCGGCGGCGTCGAAGCCGAAGTCCAGCAACGCCTGCGGGTTGACGGTCTTGAGCGTGTGGTAGTCCAGGGTCACGTCGCACACTCCGAGTCGCTACTGATTGATGTTCACCGAGATGTCGGGAAGGTCCGGCACGGGCCCGACGTAGCGGCCGGCGCTGTCCTCGTCTGCGGTGCGGACGACTGCCGCCGTGCTACGCAGCTTCGTGCTGAGCACGTGCATCATCGTGCTCGCCTGACCAACCTATGAGGTCGAAGTCAAGTCCGGGCTTGAGGTGAGCTTGGGCATGGTGGGCTGGCTCACCGGCTGGATGCCGCTGAGCTTGGTCGTGGGTGGATGGTGGTGCGTCGCTGCGGGCGGTGCCTCGCGCCC